>JBILLI010000858.1:0-3214 GCA_044376155.1 Polyangiales bacterium | reverse complement strand
CTGCTCACCGCGGCAGGCGTCGCGCGCGAGGGCCTCACCCTCGCGTGGGACTGGAACACCGCCAGCAGCGACGCGATGCACGGCCGCCTGCTGCGCATGCGCGACGAGGCGCTGCGCATCGCGGGCGCGCGCGGGCCCGAGCTCTTCATCTCCAAGGTGACCCGCTACGGGCGTCCGGGCAGCGACGCGGGCGCCACCGATCCGCACATCGCGCTGGCCATCGAGGGCGACATCCGCGTGCCGAACTTCATGCGCTCGCGCCGCGCCGGGGGCTTCGAGGTCTTCGAGATCGTCACCGACGCGAACGGTCGCCCGACCATCAACAGCGCCGAGCCCGATGATCCCCTGCACTTCTGGATCCGCATCCCGCACAGCGCGCTCTCGGGCACGCCGCACGGCCTGGTGCAGTACGGGCACGGGCTGCTCGGCAGCGCCGCGGAGGTCGAGGCGGGCTACAACGGGCAGATCGCCAACGACCACAACCTGATCTTCTTCGCGTCGAACCTCGTGGGCTTCGCCGAGGAAGACGTCGGGGCGGTGCTCTCCTCGGTGCGCGACGTCGGGAACTTTCAGTACGTCGCCCAGCGGCAGCACCAGGGGCTCGTGAACTGGGCGGTGCTCGCGCGGGCCGTGCGCGCGCGCCTCGGCGACATCCCCGAGGTGCGCGCCGCGGGCGTGCAGGTGAACCGCGACGAGTTGTTCTACTCGGGCATCTCGCAGGGCGGGATCTTCGGCGCGACCTACCTCGCCATCTCGCCCGACATCACCCGCGGCCACCTGGGCGTGCCCGGCGTCAACTACAACCTCCTGCTGCGCCGCTCGGTGGACTTCGATGGCTACGGCAACATGATCCGCGCGCAGTACCCCAGCTCGCGGCATCAGGCCCTCGGCCTCGCGTACATCCAGCTCCACTGGGACGCGACGGACCCGGTCTCGTACGTTCGTCACATCACCGCCGAGCCCTTCCCTGGAAACACCCCGCACCTCGCCCTCTGGGCGCCCGCCCGCGGGGACTATCAGGTGAGCGTGATGTCGAACGAGATCACCGCGCGCAGCGACATCGGGGTCGCGCTGATGGCCAACTACGACCGCGACCGCACACCCTTCGGCATCACGCAGCAGCCCTATCCGCACCGGGGCTCGGGGGTGGTGCTGTACTCGTACAACAACCCCTGGCCGGCCCTGGGGAACCATCCCCCCGCGCGCGACAGCCTCGGCGACCCCCACGGTCGCCCGCGGCGCGAGGCGTGGCACCAGCGTCAGATGGTCACCTTCTTTCGCACGGGCGAGATCATCGACGTCTGCGGCGGCAACGGCTGCACCCCGGACTGACGCGCGTGGGGCCGCGCACCGCCATCGTCCTCGGCGCGGGGCCGTCGGGCCTCGCCGCCAGCGCGTGCCTGCTGCGACGCGGCGTGCAGGTCACCACCCTCGAGGCCCGCGACGCCGTCGGCTCGTCGTGGCGGCGGCACTACCGCCGCCTGCACCTCCACACGGTGAAGGAGCACAGCGCGCTGCCCGGCATGCCCTTCGGCGACACCGTGGCGCGCTACCCCTCGCGCGAGGACGTCGTCGCCTACCTCGACGCCTACGCTGCCCGCTTCGGGGTCAACCCTCGCTTCGGCCAGCGCGCCCGCGACGCCCGTCACGTCGGAGGGGGCTGGGTGGTGACCACCGACGACGCCCGCTACGACGCCGACGCGCTCGTGGTCGCCACGGGATACAACCGCGCGCCCGTGATCCCCACGTGGCCGGGGCGCGATGGCTTCGCGGGAGAGGTGCTGCACGCCTCGCAGTACGCCGACGGCGCGCCCTTTCGCGGGAAGGCGGTGCTCGTGGTGGGCGTCGGCAACACCGGCGGCGAGATCGCGCTGGACCTCTGGGAGCACGGCGCCCGGGTCACCCTCTGCGCCCGCTCGCCCCAGCACGTGGTGCCCCGCGACCTCTTCGGCGTGCCCGCGCAGATCAACTCGCTCTATGTCATGCGCCACCTCCCGCTGCCCGTCGCCGACGCCCTGGCGCGGAGGTTGTCTCGCATGATCTTCGGCGACCTCTCCCGCTGGGGCCTCCCCGCGCCCACCACGGGCATGCTCAGCGACGTGGTGCAGCGCGGGCACATCCCGATGCTCGACATCGGCACCGTGGCGCTCATCAAGCAGGGGGCCATCACGGTGGTCCCGGGCATCGAGCGCTTCGACGGCGCGCGCGTGCGCTTCGTCGACGGTCGCGCGCTCGACGTCGACGCGGTGGTGCTGGCCACGGGCTACCGCGCCGCGCTCACCGACGTGCTCGCCGACGCGGCGGAGGTCACCGATGCGCGCGGATATCCTCGCTGGCACGGCGCGCGGGTGCCCGGCCACCCGGGGCTGTTCTTCGTGGGGTACCGCAACCCGCTCACCGGCGCGCTCCATGACATCGCGCGGGAGTCCGAGCGGGTCGCCGCGCTCATCGCCGAGGGGCCGTGAGCGCGCTGGACCACTGGCACCCGGTGCTCCTCTCGCGCGAGCTGGGCGACGCGCCGCGGGCGGTGCGCCTCGACGGGCGCGACCTCGTGGTGTTTCGCAGCCGAGACGGCGTCGGCGCGCTGCCCGACCGCTGCGGCCACCGCGCGATGCGGCTGAGCGAGGGGCGGGTCTGCGAAGGGAGACTCACCTGTCCCTACCATGGCTGGCAGTGGGACGCCGACGGGGTGGGCAAGGTCCCCGCGAGCCCGAAGCACCGCCCCACCATGGAGTCGCTCGCGGCGGTGGAGCGCGACGGCGCGGTGTGGATCTCTCGTCGCGGCGCGCACCCGCGCTTTCCCAAGCTGGAGGTCGAGGGGTGGTGGTGCTTCGCGCGTCACCGCGTGCGCATCGACGCGCCGCTCGAGCTGGTGCTCGACAACTTCATCGAGGTCGAGCACACGCCCACGACCCACCTCGTGCTCGGCTACGCGCTCGACGCGATGCCCGAGCTGCGCACCGAGACCACGCTCCGCGACGACGAGGTCGAGGTCTACAACGAGGGCCGTCAGCGACCGATCCCGGGCGTGCTCCGCGCGATGCTGGAGCTCCAGGCGAACGACCACTTCGTGGACCACTGGATCACCCGCTTCTCCCCCGTCTACACGGTCTACGAGCAGTACCACCTCGACCCCGCGACCCGCGCCGTGCGTCCCACGCGGCTGCGCATCGCGGTGTTCTTCAACCCGGTGGACGATGCCCGCACCGAGCTC
>JBILLI010000857.1:0-3228 GCA_044376155.1 Polyangiales bacterium | reverse complement strand
GCGGCAAGCGCTCGGTCGCCCTGGACCTCCAGCGCCCCGAGGGCCGCGCCGTGCTGCGCGACCTCGCCGCGGGCTGCGACGTGGTGGTCGAGAACTTTCGCGCGGGCGTCGCCGAGACCCTCGGCTGCGACGCCGACACCCTGCGCGCGGTGAACCCACGGCTCATCGTGTGCGGGATGACCGCCGTGGGGCGCGACGGCCCCGACGCCCGCGAGCCCGCCTTCGACCTCACCCTCCAGGCCCGCGGCGGGGTGATGTCCCTCACGGGCCACCCCGGCGCCGAGCCCGCGCGCTGCGGCGTGCCCATCGGCGACCTCGCGGGCGGGGTCTTCGCCGCCCTCGCGGTGTGCGCCGCGCTCCACCGCCGCAACACCACGGGCGAGGGCGCGTTCATCGACCTCGCGCTGCTCGACTGCCAGGTCTCGCTGCTCTCGTACTTCGCCACGAACTGGCTCATGGCCGGCGCCGAGGGCGCGCCGCAGGGCAGCGGACACGCCGGCGCCGCGCCCTACCAGACCTTCGCCGCGCGCGACGGACACCTGGCGGTGGCGGTCTTCACCGACGCGTTCTGGGCGCCCTTCTGCGCGGCCCTGGAGCGTCCGATATGGCTGGGCGACAAGCGATTTGAGACCAACCTGGCCCGCTGCGCGCACCGCGACGCGCTGGTGCCCATGGTCGCCGAGGTCATCGCGGGCGAGACCCGCGCGCGCTGGATGGAGCGGTTTCGCGCCCACGGCGTGCCCGCGTCGCCCGTGCAGCGCGTGTCGGAGGTGTGCGCCGACCCGCGGGTGATCGCGCGGGGGATGATCGCGGAGACGGTGCACCCCACCGCGGGCGCGGTGCGCTCGCCGTCGCACCCGTTTCGCTTCGCGGGGGTGACCGACCGGCCGGGGGCGGCCGCTCCCGCGCTCGGCGCCGACACCGACGACGTCTTGCGCGCCATCGCGGGATACAGCGAGGAACACATTGCCGCGCTGCGTTCCATCGGGGTGATCCCGTAGGCGTTCAGGCTTCACCTGCCGCGGTCGTACTGGCCACGAAACGATGGTCCTCGCCGCGCGCACACACCCCGAGCTGGTCCCTGGAGAACGGGTCTGTGATGACTATGTCATCGAAGGCGTGGCCCGAGGCGGTGATGGCCCCGAGGTGTACACCGCGCGCCACGTCGCGAGCGACGTCGCGCGCTACACCGTGCGCGTGGTGCCCTGCCGGGACTTTCCCACCTCGACGCGCTTCCTCCGCGGCATGGCCCGCGCGCGCCGGGTGGAGCACCGCGCCCTCGCGCCCGTGGTGGCCTTCGAGGTGCGCGACGTGGGCGCCATCACCGTGCAGCGCGAGGTCGCCGCGGAGACCCTGCGCGCGCGGCTGCAGCGCGGCCCGCTGAGCAACGCCACCGTGGGCTGGCTCGTGTGCGAGGTCGCCGCCGCCCTCGACGCGCTGCACGCCGCGCGGCCGGCGATGGTCCACGGCGCGCTGTGCCCCGCGAACATCACCTTCGACGAGCGGGCCGCCGCGGTGGGGGTGGAGGCCGCGGGGATTCTCGATGCCATGCGCGCGCGTCGCTGGCCCGGCGAGGCCGCGGCGTACCTCCGGGAGTCGGGGTACACCTCCCCCGACGAGGCCGTCGAGCGCCTCGGCCCCCGCGCCGACACCTTCGTGCTCGCGTGCATCGCGTACGAGTGCCTCTCGGGCGAGGTCCCCTTCGCGGGGCGCGACGACGACGAGGTGCAGGCCCGCATCCTGTCTGCCCCGCCGCCGCCCCTGCGCAGCCGTCGGCGCGATCTCGACGAGTCCGTCGACGAGGTGCTCGCCCGCGCGTGGTGCCTCGACCACCAGGGGGGCTACGAGAACAGCTTCGCCTTCGCGATGGAGCTCGCCCGCGCGCTGCTGCTCGACGCCAGGGGCCGGGCCCTGCCCGCGCACGCCCCGCCGCCGCTGCACTCGGGCATGCGCGGGATCCCGTCGGAGTCAGACCTCCCCGCACCGGCGGACGTCGCGGAGGCCCCCTGGGACAGCACGCCCACCACGCGCCCGCCTGCGCCACACGGCGCGGAGACGCGGCCCGCGCCGGTGGACGCGCCCACCCCCGAGGAGCTCGCCGCAGCCGAGCAGGTGACCCTCGCGCCGCCCTCGCGCTACCGCAGCTGGGTGGGGGAGGTGTCGCGCAGCGCGATCCCGGCGAACGACGTCCCGCGGGTCTCGCAGCTCATGGTGCCGCACCCGCTGACCATGGCCACGGCCCCGCCCGCGCCCCCCGCGCGAGACCCGCGCGGCGCGGACCACGCCCTCGCCGACGTCCTGCGAACGGGGCTGCCGCGGGCGGGCCTCGTGAGCGCGGCGATGATCAGCGCGTCGGTGCTGCTCGGCGCGGCGCTGCTCACCGCGGGGCGTCTCTACGAGCTCCGCGCGCGTCCGGCGACGGCGGTGCCCGTGATGGTCACGCCTCCGCGCGAGCAGGCGCTTGAGCGTCCCGCGCCGCCCGCGCCGCCCGCGCGCCCGACGGTGGTGACCGCTGCCCCCGTCGCCGCGCTGCCTGTGCCGCCGCCCGCGTCGCTCCCTCGCGCGCTGACCGTGTTGACGGGGCCGCGCCCACCGCGGGACGTGGTGCGCCGCGCCCAGTCGCGGATCACCGACGCGATCTCGTCCTGCCTCGGCCCCACGGGCGCGGGGTGGCGCGTGCGCGTGGCGGTGCTGTACGACGCGGCCACGGGCAGGGCGCTCTCGGTGCGCCTCGGCGGCGCGCTGAGCCGCCTGCCGCAGGCCGGGTGCATGCGCGAGGCGGTGTGGCGCGAGTCCCTGCCGCCCTTCGGTGAGGGCGTGTGGGAGGCGGGCTACGCGCTGTCGCTGCGCGGGGGCTGAGACCCACCCCTCTCAAGGTCTCACCGAACGACGTGACCCCGCGCGAACCTGCCAGAACAGGGATCCGTACCTTCTGCAGCGTGGGCTTGAATTTTCGTGGTCTCAACCGTCACAGCGCGCTCCCTCCCCCACGAAGACGCGGCGAAGCAAGCGCTGTGACGGTATTCGAGCGAATCCACGGGACCCTGCTGAAGGATAGGCCCCATCCCTCCGCGTGAAGCGGCCCGAGATTCAGTCAGTTCCCAGGGGGTGCGGCTCTTCTGATGTTGTGACCCACGCAAGAAGTTGCGCGCGGCGTCGTGACGGCCCTCATCCCCCAACCCCTTCTCCCGCCGGTTGTCCGGCAGGAGAAGGGGAGTCCGAGACGCG
>JBILLI010000003.1:0-37363 GCA_044376155.1 Polyangiales bacterium | reverse complement strand
CCGGGGGCACACCCACCACGGCAGGGCTCACCGCGCCGTCGAACCCGGCGTCGGGGCGCCTGGGCTTCGTCACGCGCATTCACTTCGTCGAGCGCCCCACGTGGACCATCGGGCTCAACGCGGAGCTGATGCTCTCGCTGGTCTCGTTCCGCACCGACGTGCGCGTGGTCGACCGGAGCACGCCGACCTCGCAGTGCGAGACCGCGTCGGCCCTCGCGATGTGGGGCTCGGTGGTCGCGTGCGAAACCGCCGCCTACGCGGGCGCTACACCGGGGTCGACCACCGCGGGATGGAGCGGCGGCGCCGAGGGCGTGCGACCGATGCTCTCCGCGCGGGTCGGGCTCTTCGCGGGCGGGCGGCTCGGCGAGCGCGTGTGGGTGCTGGGCGGGATCCTCGGGCAGAACGTGCCGCGGGTGGGCGCGAGCGAGGAGCGGACCTACCAGTGCGTCACCACCCTCGGGAGCTGCGTGCCCGAGGGGAGCTTTCAGCCGTCGAGCGACAGCACCTTCCTCGGCAGCGCGTGGCTGGGCGTCGGGATCAACCTCGGCGCGGTCTCGCTCTACGCGCAGGCCCACGGCAACGTCCTCGGCGACGCCGCCGTGATCGCGCGCTCCCCCTTCGGCCTCACCTTCGGCGCGCGCTATGTGATCGCGCCGTAAACACCGCGTCCTCCGCTTGCGCTCCGTTCGGCGCGCATCTCCGAAACGCGCTTGTTCGCGTGGTGAATGCGCGACGCGTGGCCCCCTTCCCCGGCCCTTCCCCCGCCGCGGGGGAAGGGTGGAGAACCCCTGGCGGAGCAATGGTCCACGCGAGTGGAGGACGGGCGGTGTGAGGCGAAATCCGTTGCACCCCAGACGCTTCGAGACGATTGGACCAATCCTGAGATCGTGGCTCTCCACCCTTCCCCCGAAGCGGGGGAAGGGCCGGGGAAGGGGGCCACGAGCCGCGCATCCACCACGAGTTCAAGCGCATGTTCGAGATGTGCCGAACGGAGCGTGCTTGCGACGCGGGTCTGCGAGTGTCAGAGCCTCACGCCATGTCGAGGACCCATCTCGCAGCGATTTTCTTCGCGCTGCTGCACGGCTGCGCGAGCGCCCCGCGCGTCGCCGCCCCGACGGTCTGCACCTCCGTCGAGGGCGTCGCCACGCAGTCCCTGGCACGGGCGGGCGAGACCGACCTGCACGGGATGACCGTGCGTCTCTCGGTGTTGTCTTCGCCGCCCGGCACGCGGGTCTTCGCGGTCGCGGTGATCGGGCCGTCGGTGCGGCGCACGCTGGGCGGCGGTGCGGTCTGTGAGAGCCGTCCTGCGCCCGACGATCCCTGCGCGGCCATCACGCACGACGCCTTCGCGCACGACCTCGGGCTGCGTCTCGTCGACGTGGGGCTGCGCAACGAAGACGTCTCCCTCGACGCCGTCGCCGTGCACCGCTGGGGAGACCTCGACCGGGCCATCGCCGCCGTCGCCGACGCGCTCCGCGCCGGGCGCATCGCCAGCACCTACCGCGTGGAGCTTCGCCCCTACACCTGCGTGACCCAGCTGGAACTGCGCGCGTGAGGCGGTCGCGCGGCGCCGTCCTTACCATTGCGCTCGCGCTCGGGGCGTCCACCGCGCGGGCGGATCTGCGGGAGATTCTCAGCGTGGAGTGGTCCCTCTGCGACGCCGACATCGCGCTCGACGCGGAGGTGGTGTCGGTGCGCCCGATGACCGCCGAGGAGCACATCGTGACGGCCCGACGACGCGGCGGCGCGCGCGACGAGGTGCTGCTGCGCATGACCCCCCGCGACGCGATGGACTACCGCGAAGGGGCGCGGGCGCTGATCTTCGCGCGTGCGGTCACGGGGTGGGGCCACCGGGTCACGCGCGTGATCTGGGAGCGCGGCGCGGATGCGGTGACGCAAGACGGCACCGTGCTGCGGGGCCTCGACGCCATCGTCGCGCGCATCGCGGCCTATGGTCCGCCGCGGCGAGAGCGGGCCGTTTATCTGCCGTACGCGCCGGCGGGGCAGGGGCCCGACGACAACACCTCGCTGCGGGTGCCGGCCAACCGCGAGACCGAGCTGCGGATCCGCGCGATGCTGGCCTCACCCGCGATGGGTCAACGCGCGCTGGGGGCGCTGCTCATCGCGCCCTTCGAGTCGTCGGCGAACATCGCGCGGCTCCAGGCGCTGCTCGGTGACCGCGCGCGCTTCCCGGGCGCGGCGCGGCCGACGGTCTGCGAGAACGCCGCGCGCACGCTGCGGGTGTGGGAGGTGCCCGTGGCGGCCGATGCCTGCACCTCGGTTCCTCCCTGACGCGAGGAGGCAGGGGGAGGCGTCCGCGTCGACGCGCGCGTGGGGGCGCGACTATCCTCGCGCCATGCGCATCGTCTTTCACGCGCGTCATCAGCGCCTCGCGGTGCTGGAGAAGACCTCCCTCGCGCTCTGGGACCTCACCACCGGCACACCCGTTCTGCGCGCGACGACACCCGTGCGGAACGGTGACAACGCCAACGGCTGCGATGCGTGGGTCGGGGTGCTCGCGGGCAAGGTCGCGCCCGCGGGGGCGTCGCTCCGGGCGGCCACGCTGCACCGATTCGACTGGGACCTCACGGCCCTGCCGTCACCGGTCCTCGGCGAGGTCGCGCGGCACACGCTCTCGCCGAGCGCCGACGGCGCCTGGGTGGCGGCGACGAACTGGAAGAACGGCCGGGTCACGGTCTTCGACGCCGCCACGGGCGCGGTGCGCGGGGCGAACGGGAGCAGCATCCCGTCGGGGCCGTCGTTCTCACCCGACGGCCTGACCCTCCTCGCGGGCGCGGCCGACCAGGGCAGCGGCGCGGTGCTCGCCTTCGACCTCACCGCGGTGAACGACGGGACCCTCTCGATGTCGCGGCTGCCCCCGCCCGGTCGCGGTCACCCCGGGCTCGACGACGCGCCGTTCTTCTCGGTGTTCTCGCGTGACGGGCGCTACGCCGCGCTCTCCAACGAGTCCTGGGGCGGTCGCGGCGTCTGCGTGTACGACATGTCCGGCCGCGCGCCCCTGTGGTCCGTCACGCTGCCCGGGACCGACGAGGAGCCCGAGAACTGGTTCGCGTTTCAGGCGGCGTTCACGTCCCTCGACCGCGTCCTGCTGCTCGCGGGTCCGCGCGCGCTCCATGCCTTCGCGGTCGAAGACGGACGCGACCTCGGCTGGATCCCGCTGCCCGGCGATGGCCGCCACGGCTTCGCGCTCGATGAGGCCTTCTGGCGCGTGTGGGTGCCCGGCCGCGCCGACGGCGAGGCCCCCGTCGCCGTCGCCATCCCCGATGCGTGGCGCGAGGTCTTCGGGGTCGCAGAGCCCCCGAAGCCGCGCGTCCGCAAGAAGACGTCGTAGCGCCCGCTGCGGCCCTCACCCCAGCAGCGCCACCGCCACCACCAGCCCGTTGTTCGTCGCGTGCCACGCGAGGTTGCTCGCGAGGCGACCGCTCCGCGCCAGCAGCCAGCTCGCGACGAGCGCGCCCACGAACGCGGGCAGCCACGTCGCCGTGCCGTGCACCAACGCGAAGAGCACCGCCGCGGGCACCGCCGCGTAGCGCGCGAGGCGGGGGGAGAGGTCGCGCGCCAGGGCGTGCGGGAGCCACGCGCGAAAGAACAGCTCCTCGGCCAGCGGGACCACCACCACCGCGAGCGCCACGAAGCCCGCGCGGTGCAACGAATCCCCGTGTCGCACGGCCGCCGCGAGGGGGTTGGCGTCGGCGCCAGCGCGCACCACCCACCGGGCGTACTGCGAGCTCCACGCGAAGTGCGCCGCGCCCGCGGCGATCCCCGCGAGCACGCCCCGCGCGGTGCTCCACCGGGGCGTGATGTCGTAGCGCCGCCACGCCTGCCAGGAGGTCGCCGTGAGCGTGAGCACCAGCGCGCCCAGGCCCGCCATGACCTGCGCCGTGATCGAGGCGTTGAAGAGGGTCTCGGCGGCCTGCATCGCCACGATCTGCGCGAGCAGCGCGGCCCCGAGGGTGCGCAGCGCGGGCCATGTGCGCAGCGGGGCGTCGCGGTCCCCGTCGGGGTCGCGGATCCACCGCAGGCGCTGCACCGCCGCCCGCTCCACCGACCACGCCATCGCCGCCACCACCAGCAGCAGCGGGACCCACGTGCTCAGGGTCATCGCCGACAGCGTCACGCACAGCGCCGCCGCGGGCATCACCGACGCGAGCACGATAAAGAGCGACCCCACCGAGAGCCCGGTGAGTCGGTCGGGCGCGGGGTCGATGTGGTGAAAGAGCGTGGCGGCCTGCATCCATTGCCCCACGGCCACGGCCACCGCGAGGCCCACGGTCTGCCGCACGAAGAACACCGCGGGCGGGAGCGTGGGATTGAACAGCACCACCAGCGTGGCGAGCGCGATGGGCGCGGTGATCACCGTGTGCACCAGGGTCACCGCGCGCAGGGCCGCGAGGTGGTCCACGCCCTGCGCGGGGAGGATCCAGAGCGCGCGCCGCCAGCGCCGCGAGGCCGCGCCCGAGAGCGCCGTGCCCATCACCAGCAGCGACCACCCCACGAGCCCGAAGAGCACCACCGAGGGCAGCGGCGACCCCGTGGCCGAGCGCGCACCCTTGCCCAGCGCTGCGAAGAATCCAAGAAACGCGAGGGACGCGAACGGGAGGTAGGGCGCCTGCCGCGTGAGCATGCGCCACTCCGCGCGCACGGCGGACATCGCGGCGGGCCAACGGCCATCACCCATGGGCGTCGGCGGCGCGTCGAGGGAGAGGTCCGCGGGGTGGCGCACGCGGTGACGCAGCGCGAGCGCGCCCAGGACCACCGGCACGAGCAGCCACAGCAGCGAGCGGGTCAGCCGCGCAGGATCGACATCACCCCGAGTCGCCGCCACGAGGCCGTACAGCGGGAGGCGCTCGGTCCACGCGGGGATCCCCGTGCCCGGTCGGTAGTTCGGCGACACCCCCGCGCCGATGGGGCCGATGGACGCGAAGGCGCCGATGGCGAGCGCGCCCACGCTCGCGGTGATCACCCGCACGACGTCCAACGCCCTGCCGCGCAAGCGGTTCGACGCGCCCTCGTGCAGCGCCACGGCGGCTACGGTGGCCACGCCGTTCACCGTCAGCGCCGACAGCGCGGTGATGGCCACAGCCGTCGGGGCAGGGTGGTGCAGCCGCGCGAGGCCCCACACCGCGGGCACCCAGGCGAGCAGCACGAAGCCCGCCGACTGCCCGGCACCCAGCACGAGCTCCACGGTGACGCGCGCCGCGGGTGAGACGGGCAGCGCGCGGAACACCGGCGTGTCGAGCAGACGTCGCGACCCGCGGCCGGGGATCACCCGCGCGTACTTCAGCGCGGCGATGCCCAGGGCCAGGAGCGAGAGCCAGAGCGCGGCGTAGTGCGTGCCGCGCGCGTGGGACGAGAGCGTGAGGGCGCGGCGCATCCCGTCGGTGGCGCGCGAGCCGAAGCGCGCGAGCTCGAAGAGCAGAAAGGCCACGAGCACCGGGAACACCACCAGCGCCCCGGCCCCCTGCCGACGGCGCAGGGAGTTCAGCGCGCCGCGCGCCGACATCACCGCGATGGCGCGGAGCTGCGCCAGCACCTCCCTCATGGCGCCGTGGTGAGCGCGAGGAAGGCGTCTTCGAGGGAGTCCGCGCCGGCCTGACGCAGCACCTCGTCGGGCGTGCCCACGGCGCGGAGACGTCCGCGCACGATGAGCCCGAGGCGGTGGCAGACCCGCTGCGCGACGTCGAGCAGGTGGGTCGAGAGCACCACCGTCACCCCGCGCGCGGCGCGCTCTTGCAGCAGGTCCCGCACCTCGCGGGCGACCACCGGGTCGAGGCCGTTGGTGGGCTCATCGAGCAGCAGCACGCGCGGGTCGTGGGCGAGGGCCAGCACCAGCGCGAGCTTCTTGCGCATGCCCATGGAGTACCCCGCCACGAGCTGGTCCATCTCGCGGGCGAAGCCCAGGCGCTCGGCGGTGTGCTGCACCTCGTCGCGGCGCGCGGGCGTGTCTTCGCCGCGCATGGAGAGCACGAAGGCCACGGTCTCGCGCCCCGTGAGGTTGTCGAAGAGCGAGGGCTCCTCGGGCATGTGCCCCACCACCCGCATCGCGTCTCGCGTGTCGCGGGAGCAGTTGATGCCGCACACCCGGGCCTCGCCGCGGGTGGGCTGCAGAAAGCCCATGAAGAGGTTGATCGTGGTGCTCTTGCCCGCGCCGTTGGGGCCGAGCAGCCCGAAGATCTCCCCCGCGGGGAGCGCGAGGTCCATGTCCTCCAGCGCGATGTGCGCGCCGAAGTGTTTGCTCAACCCGCGGGCCTCCAGCACGGCGTCCATGCGCCGCGGATCATCCCACGGTCACCCGTGCGCCGCGCGCCCGAAGTCACGCATCCAGCGGGACTCCTCGTCGGTGAGGGGGCCTCGCTCCAGCGCGTCGAGGTTCTCATCGAGCTGCGCGGTGTTCGCCGGGCCGCAGAGCGCGAGGTCCACGTGCGGCGAAGAGAGGCAGAAGCGGTAGCAGTCCCCCGCCGACATCACCGGCCCGCTCCACCCCGCAGGAGCCTTGAGCAGCTTGCGCCACGCCGTCGCGGTGTAGGCCACCACCGTGGGCTGCCGCTTCGCGAGGTGCGGAAAGATGTCGGCCTCGGCCCCCGGGTGCGCCGCGTTGTACCGGATCATCAGCACATCGAGCGGCGAGTCCTCGGCGAGCTTCCCCGCCCGCGGGCGGTCATGGATCGACACCCCGATGGCCCGCACCTTCCCCTCCTCGCGGAGCTTCACCAGCGCCTCGATGGTGCCCTCGGTCCACGCCGACGCGACGCCGAGCCATCCGAGCTGCAGCACGTCGAGGTAGTCGGTGCCGAGCTTCTTCAAGATCGCCTCGGCCCCGCGCCGCACCCCGCTCGCGAGAAAGCCCACGGTGGGGGTGCCCGCGACGACGTAGCGCTCCCGGTCGCGCTTGAGCGCCTCGCGCAGCACCGGCGTGGTCTTGCCCGTGCGCAGCGAGGTCCAGAAGAAGTAGTTCACCCCGCGCTCCAGCGCGCGAGAGAGACCCGGGCCGTCGAGCCCGAAGTTCAGCGCCAGCCCCAGCCGGTGCACGCGCTTCGCCGGCGCGCGCAGGGTCTTGAAGGTGAAGTCGTCGCTCACACGCACCGCCCGAAGATGCACAGCAGCGACCCGCAGCAGCCCAGATCATCGCTGCACGCCCCCGCGAAGCCCCGGCAGCAGACGTTGATCCCGCCGATGCTCCCGCAGCTGCGTCCGTCGGTGCAGCACCCCGGCGCCGCCGCCCCCGGCGTGCACCGCGCGGCCTCGCCCAGCGTGCACGACGCCGGGGCCTGACAGCGCCCGCTCACGCAGAGCAGGGTGCCGCAGCAGCCCAGGGAGTTCGCGCACGATCCCCCTGCGGCGCTGCAACATCGGTTCGTGCCGACGACGTCCTGGCACGCCCGCCCGCCCGCGCAGCAGTTGGGCGCGGCCGCCCCCACGGTGCACGTCGCCGCCTCGGCGAGACCGCACGTCGCCGCGGCCTGGCAGCGACCGCTCACGCAGAGCAGCGACCCGCAGCAGCCCGCCGAGGTGGTGCACGCGCCGCCGCTGTTGTTGCAGCAGCGGTTGGTGCCCGACACCGCGGCGCAGCTCCGGCCGCCCGCGCAGCAGTTGGGCGCGGCGCCCGTGGTCGTGCACGCCGCGGCCTCGGCCAGCCCGCAGGTCGCGGTGGCCGCGCGGCACACGCCGCCCATGCAGGTCGTGCCCGCGCAGCACTCGGTGCCGTTGGCGCAGGTCGCGCCGTCGGGCTGGCAGCACCGGCCGCCCTGGCAGAGCCCGTCGCCACAGCAGCCGTAGTCGCCCGTGCACGCGCCGCCCGCGGCGTTGCAGCAGCGGTTGGCGCCCACCACGTCGGCGCAGCGTCGGCCGCCCGCGCAACAGTTGGGCGCGGCGCCCGTGGTGGTGCAGGCCACCGACTCGCCGAGGGTGCACGGGGCCGCGCGGCAGGTGCCCGACTGGCAGGTGAAGCCCGAGCAGCACTCCGAGTTCGCCGCGCAGGTCGCGCCGTCAGAGCCGCAGCAACGCCCCGCGGTGCAGCGACGTCCGCCGCAGCAGCCCGTGTCGCTGGCGCAGGCGCCGCCCGCGTTGTTGCAGCAGCGCGACGCGCCCGAGACGTCGCCGCAGCTCCGCCCGCTGGCGCAACACGCGGTGGTCGAGCCGGCCATGCACGCCGCGCCCTCGGTGAGCGCGCAGCCCGTGGGCGGTCGGCAGGTGCCCGACTGGCAGGTCAGCCCGTCGCAGCAGTCGGCGTTGGACGCGCAGGTCTGCGCGGAGCTCCGGCAGGCGCAGCGGCCCGCGGTGCAGATCATGGCGCCGCAGCACTCGGTGCTGCTGGTGCACGTCGCCGCGGCCTCGCGGCAGCAGAGCGACGCGGTGGGCGACGCGCGGCACGAGAGCCCGGCGCAGCAGGTCGCCATCGAGGTGCACGCGCGGCCCGCCGCGGTGCACGCACCCGTCGTGGGCATGCAGGTGCCCGACTGGCACGTGAGCCCGGTGCCGCAGGCCGCGCCGGTGGTGCAGCACGGGCCGCCGCTGGCGCCGCAGGCCGCGGCCATGCAGGCCCCCGCCGCGCAGCGCACGCCGGCCTCGCAGGCGTTGCTGCAGCGGCCGCAGTTGCGCGCGTCGCCCGCCGGGTCGACGCACGACCCCGCGCAGCACGCGAGGCCCGCGCCGTTGCAGGTGTTGCCCGCGCAGCACGCCTCGCCGAGGGTGCCGCAGGCCGTGCTCGACCGCGCGCAGACGCCGCTCTGGCAGGTCAGCCCCGCGTCGCACATCGACCCCGCGCAGCACATCTCACCGTCGGCGCCGCACGCCGTCCGCGGGGCGCAGGTGCCTGCGGTGCAAGTGAATCCGTCGTCGCAGCGGTCGCCCGCGCAGCACGCCTGGGCGTCGCCGCCGCACGGGGGAATGGCCTCGCAGCGCCCGCTGGCGCAGCGAAACCCGCTGGCACAGGCGTTCTCGGCGCAGCACATCTCGCCCGCGCCGCCGCACGACACGGGCGGGGCGCAGCGGCCCTCCAGGCACACCAGCCCCGCGGCGCAGGAGTTCCCGTCGCAGCACGCCTGCGTCTCGGCGCCGCACCGCGGAGACGACACGCACGCGCCGCCGGTGCACGTCAGCCCCTGCTCACACGCCTCCCCCGAGCAGCACGACTGGCCCTGGGTGCCGCAGAGCGGCTGGGGGGCGTCGGCGGTCAACCCGGCGTCGAGGCCGCCGCCCCCGTCGGGGAGGGTCCCCAGGGCGCCCTCGTCGGGCACGCCCTGCGCGCAGCCGACGACCAGGGCGAAGAGGGCGAGGAAGCGAAGAAGCAGGCCAGAACGAGGCATCGTGGGCACTCCGCAGGGGCGCCGGGGGAGGGTGGCGCGCGGGCGCGATCCCTAGCACCGCAGGACCGCGAAGGCGAACGTCCCGGCGCTGCGCCTCACCGCGGGACGGTGATATGGTCCGCGGTCCGCGCCGGCTGCGCCTCGCCGTCGCGCGCAAGAGAAGGGCTCAACACCATGTCGCTGCGTCGCCTCGTCGGTCCCCTGTCCACCCTCGCCGCGCTGCTCTCGGCCTGCGGTTCGAGCAGCCCGCCCGCGCTGCAGCCGATGAGCGCCGAGCAGCTCAACGCGGTCGCGCGCGCGCCGGTCGAAGACGACTCCCTGGGCGCCCCGCGGAGCAACGCCATCCCCGCGGCTGTCCCCACCGAGACGCCGGAGCCGCCGCCCACGGCGTCGGTCCGGGTGATCCACGCCTGCCCCGACCGCGCCGCCGCGAGCGTCGACGTGTACCTCGGCGCGGGCGCCACCACCGCCGCGGCCGCCGCGCTGGCGTTTCGCCACGCCGCGGGCCCCGTGACCGTGCCCGTCGGCGAGCAGGCCGTGGCGATCCGCGCGGCCGGCGCGGCGAGCGACGCGGCTCCGCTGCTCGCGGGCAACTCCCCCGCCCTGGAGGCGTCGCAGTCGTACACCGTGGTCGCCCTGGGACTCGCGGGCAACACCCAGACCCCGCTCGTCCTCGCCGCCGCGGCCGACGACGCCACCGCGCCCGAAGCCGGGCAGGCGCGCGTACGGCTGCTCCATGCGGTCGCGGGCCTCGGCGCTGTTGACGTGTGCACCGCGCCGGTGGCCGCGCGCTCGGCCGCTGCGGGTCGTGCGGCCGTTGTCGCGGCGCCCGCTCGCGCGGTCTTCGCCAACGCCGCCTACGGTGCCTTCACCGACTACGTGGCGGTGCCTGCGGGCGCCGCCGTGACCCTGCAGCTCCGCGTGCGCAACGCGCGGCCCTGCGCGGGACTCGTGCGCGGGACGGTCTCCCTCACGCCCGCCGAGGGCATCGCGACCCTCGTGGCCACCGGCCGCGTCGCGCCCGCGGCGAACAACGTCCCGCGGGTGCTCCTGGTCTGCGCGCAGGGGGGCGAGAGCGCCGCCTGCACCGAGACGCCGGTGCGCTGAGGTCCCACCCGCGGATGGAGCCCGACCCGAGCGAGCCGCAAACCCCTCCGCCGACGCCCCCGGCCGCGCCCCCTGCGCGCGACCCGGGGCAGTCGCCGTGGTGGATCGTGGGCGCGTCGTTCACCGGGCTCGCCATGGGCGCGATGCTCGCGGGCGGTCTCATCGGTGTGCTGGAGGCCACCGAGGCGCAGGCCGCCGCGCCGCGCCACATCGCCAGCGCCAGCGCCGCGCTGGTCGCCCCGGCGCCCGCGCCCGACCTCGGCGAGTCCTCTTCACCCGACCTCGAAGCCGACCCCGAGGTCCACGGCGACGAGGTGCTCGACGAGGCCGTCGACGTCGATGCCTCGGCGCCTGCGCCGTCGGCGGTACCCCCCCCGTCGCGCCCGCATGAGCCCGGCCGCGTCGACCCCGCGCCGGCGGTCCCCGCGCCTCCCCGCGCGGCGCGCGCGAGGGTGACCAGCGACGACGTGCCCGAGGGGGCGGCCCAGGGGTACATCCATGGTCACGCGGTGCGGATCCAGGTGACCCGCATCGACGGCAAGCCGGTCGAGCGACACACCGCTTCGGCCTACCTGCGCATGCGCGAGGCGGCCTCGCGCGCGGGGGTGCACCTGCGCATCGTGTCGGGCTTTCGCACGATGGAGCACCAGCAGGCGCTCTACCGCGCGTACCGCCAGGGGCGGGGCAACCTCGCGGCGATCCCGGGCAATTCCAACCACCAGAGCGGGCACGCGCTCGACCTCAACACGTCGGCCCCCGGCGTGCTCCGCTGGCTCGACCGGCACGCGCGGGCGTACGGCTTTCGCCGCACCGTGCCCACCGAGTCGTGGCACTGGGAGCACTGGTGATCTCGCGGGCGCCGCCGCGTCGGCTCGTGAGACAATGCGTGCACCCATGAAGCCTCTCTCGCACCCGTTCCCTTCACCCTCCCTGCTCGTTGTGCGCGCCCCGCGTGGCGCGGCGGTGCGGTCGTGAGCGGCCGACGCGTCCTCGTCACCGGCGGGTGCGGCTTCATCGGCTCGCACCTCTGCGACCGGCTCATCGCGGCGGGCCACGACGTCGTCGCGATGGACAACCTCTTCACGGGCGACCGCGCCAACGTCAGCCACCTCCGCGGCCGCGAGAACTTCGAGTTCCTGCGGCACGACGTGACCTTCCCCTTCCACGTCGAGGCGCAGGAGATCTTCAACCTCGCGTGCCCGGCCTCGCCCGTGCACTACCAGTTCAACCCCATCAAGACCGTGCGCACCAACGTGATGGGCATTCTGCACTGCTTGGAGCTCGCCCGAGAGACCCGCGCGCGGCTGCTGCAGGCGAGCACCAGCGAGGTCTACGGCGACCCCACGGTGCACCCGCAGACCGAGGGCTACTGGGGCAACGTGAACCCCATCGGCCCGCGGAGCTGCTACGACGAGGGCAAGCGCTGCGCCGAGACCCTGACCGTGGACTACCACCGGCAGGAGCGCGTCGACGTGCGCATCGCGCGGATCTTCAACACCTACGGCCCGCGCATGTCCTTCGGCGACGGGCGGGTGGTGAGCAACTTCATCCTCCAGGCGCTCCGCGGCGAAGACCTCACGCTCTACGGCGACGGCCGGCAGACCCGCTCGTTCTGCTACGTCGACGACCTCGTCGACGGGCTCCTCGCCCTGATGGCGCGCCCGAGCTTCGACGGCCCGGTGAACCTCGGCAACCCGGGTGAGTTCACAATGCTCGAGCTCGCCGAGGAGGTGATCACGCTCGTCGGCGGACCCAGCCGGGTCACCCACAGGCCGCTGCCGCAAGATGACCCGCGGCAGCGTCAGCCCGACATCGAGCGCGCCCGGTCGCTCCTGGGATTCGCGCCGAAGGTCCCGCTGCGCGAGGGCCTCGGTCGCACCATCGACGACTTTCGCCGACGTCTCGCCGCGCAGGGCTGATCGCGCGGCGTCAGGGCGCGCGCGTGATCGCCGCCCTCAGCCGCTCCCCCACCGAGCGCGCGCGCGCCGCGCCGGCCGGGTCCCTCGCCGCGTCGCGCGCCGCCGCGAGGCCGAACCACGTCGACGGCTGCATCGGCACGACGCGAATGCTCCGCTCGAACGCGTCGATGGCCCCCCGCGCGTCGCCCCGCGACAGTCGCAGAGCGCCGAGGCGCGCGGCGACGTCGTAGCAGCGCGGCTCCAGGGTGATCGTGCGCAGCATCGCCCGCTCGGCGCACGCGGGGTCGCCGCCGACGACGCACGCGCGGGCGAGGAGCTCCCACCGCTCGATGTCCCGCGGGGAGCCGTCGAGCGAACGCTCCAGCACCGCGCGCGCGGCGGGCACGGCGCGGGCGTTGAGCAGCGCCTCGGCGCGGATCACGTCGTCGGCGCGGGCGAGGTCAGGCCCCGTGAAGCGCGGCGCGAGGTTCGCGAAGACCGCCGCGCCCAGGGCCGCGAGCAGCACCCCCACGGGCGCCGCGCGCTCACGCCGCGCGGCCGCGACCAGCCGCTGCGCGCCGAGCACCGCCGCCGGGAGCAGCGCCAGGGCGAGGCCCAGACGGTAGCGCCCCGCGGGCAAGAAGAGCGCGACCCCGAGCGCGTTCAACAGCGCGAAGGCGATCAACGCCCGCCCCTCGCGTCGCCGATCCCCCTCTCTCGCAAGGGCCCACGCGCCGACCACGGCCAGCGGCAGCACGAGCCCGAAGGGCACCCGCAGGCCCTCGCGGCCCAGCAGCGCGGCGTTCAA
Source organism: Polyangiales bacterium (assembly GCA_044376155.1). Classification (GTDB taxonomy): domain Bacteria; phylum Myxococcota_A; class Polyangia; order Polyangiales; genus JAWKRB01. The sequence goes on along the minus strand of JBILLI010000003.1, from coordinate 24,224 downwards.
GGGCGTGCGCGCGAGGTCCCCGTAGGGGTCGAGGTTGCGCGCGACCTCAAGGCCGTTGAGCGTGTCCGACATCTTCTTGAGCGTGCCGAGCAGCGCGGCGCCGGGGTGCTCCAGGGCCCAGCGCAGGGCCTCCGCGGTGAACCAACGGGAGCGCCCCACGCTGCTGAACACCCCGTGACGAATGGGGGTGAGCGTGAGCCAGTCCCAGCCGCAGCCGGGGCGCACGGCGGTGGTGTGCGCGAGGTCGGGGTTGTTGCCGATCCAGAGGTTCACCCCCGCGTTGGTGGTGAGCGTCGTGAAGGTCCCGGCGCGCCGGAGGTTGCCCAGCGCCACCGGCAGCTGCGCCGCCGCCGCGCCCGCGAGGAACACCGCCGCCCGCGCGCCCGCGGCCCGCGCGCCGAGGGCCGCCCGCGCGCGCCAGAGCGCGCCCAGGCCGTAGAGCGCGAAGGGCCACACCGTCCCCCGCTGCGCCGCCGCGAAGCCCAGCGCGAGGCCTGCGAGGACGTGACGGCGCGGCCCATCGCCCGGCGCCGTGCGCATCGCCGCGAGCAGTGCGAGGAGCGCGGCCGCGGCGTCGAGGGGCGCGGCGATGAGCTGCGCCGAGAAGAACAACAGCGGGCCGTAGAGCGCCGCGAGGACCCCCGCCGCGAGGGCGCCGCGCCGCGAGAGCCCGCACCGCGCCGCGAGGGCGTGCACCAGCACGGCGCAGAGCACCGCGCACCCGGCGGTGAGCCCGAGGCCGCGCGCGGGGTCTGCGCCGACGAGCCGATACACCCCCGCGAGGACCCACACGAACCACGGCGACTGCCAGTAGAGCCCCGCGCCCGTGGGGCCGCCCGCGGCGAGGCGCGCGGCGTCGAGGTGAAACGTCCACCCGTCGATCACCGGCCCGCGCACCGTCGGGTCGCCGCGCAGCGCGACAAGCTGCGCGCCCTGCACCAGCGCCGCGAAGGCCGCGATGCGCAGCGCGTCGCCGCGCGCCGGGGACGAGCCGACGTCACTCACGGAGGCGAGAGCGCGACCCAGGTCACGGTGTCGCTGAACACGGGCGCGGCGAAGTCCACGCTGCGGCCTGCGCGGGTGAGTCGAATGCGCGCGACGTTGTAGCCGGGCGCCACCGGCGCCTCGAGGTTCGGCACCACCGCGAAGCCGTAGGCGCCGGTGCCCGTGCTGCTCACCACCAGCTGCCCCACCGACGGGCCGTCGTAGTAGGTCTGCGCGAAGGGGTCGTTGACCACCGAGACCAGGGTGTCTCGCGCGGGCCCCCGGGGCGCCGACGCGCTCTGCACCTGCACGACGAGGTGACCACGGCTGCTGATCACGGTGCCCATGGCGGGCGAGAGCGCGACCTGGAGCGTGTCGATGTCCAGCGCCGTGAGGTCCACCGCGCTGATCGGCGGCAGGAGCACGAAGGAGCCGAGCGCGCCGGCGCGCGACGGGGTCATGCGCACGCCCAGCAGCGGCCCGGTGCCGTTGACGGTGATGTAGCTCGCCTGCACGAGGGCGAACTGCCCGGCGCTGTCGGTCTGCGTCTGCTCCGCGAAGTCGGGGCCGAAGGTCTCGACCCGCCAGTTGCTCGCCGCGACGTAGGTGGTGGTCTCGGTGATCGGCAGCGATTGCGCGACGCGGACGCTGCCCGTGAGCGCGCTGCTGCCGGTGCCGCGGCGCACCTCGAAGCGCAACGCGGCGTCGTCCGCGCCACCGCCGCCGTCGGTGAGGCCGCCGCCGTCGAAGCCTCCGCCACCACCGCCACCGCCTCCGCCTCCGCCGCCTGAGCCCACCGACCCGCGCACCGCGGCCTCACAGGTGGTGCACGGGGGCAGGGCCGGAGGGCGCGTCGCCGGGGTGTTGTCGCATCCCAACGAAGCCGCCACGGACATCAGCAGGAGGTTCCAGCGCATCACGCCACACCATACCGCACTCGGCGGGTGGTGACCTCCGTCCCGCGCCGAGGCGGCGAGGCAGCGCTCAGGGCCGTCCACCCTGGAGGGTGCTCATGACCTGGCCCACGATCCCCAGCACGCTGCGGGGCACGTCGACGCGCGCCCGCACGCGCACGCCGTCGCCCTGCGGCCCGAGGCCGAGGCGCACGGCGAGGGGGGTGGCGCCGTGGTCCGGCGAGCGCTGCAGCAGCCCCGCGAGGTTGCGGCGAAACTGCACGTCGCCCGGAAAGAACAGCGACGCCGCGATGGGGAGCAGCGCGGCCACGGCGACGTCTTCGCCCGCGGGCGAGGCCACCGTCACCGGGGCATCGTGCGCAGCCGCGGCGGCGCGGTAGCGGGCCACCGCGTCGGGCGCGACGACGTACCAGACCCGCGCGCCGTCGGGCACCAGCAGCACCTCCATCTGCTGCCGGGACATGTCCCCCGCGATGTCGCGCACCAGCCCGCTCCAAAGGAACTGCCCCGGCGGGATGCGCACCAGCATCGCGCCCCGGGGCAGCCCCGGCACCACGGGCAGCAGCCAGCGGAGCGGATCAATCTGGTGGTCCGCGCGAATCGCCCGCGCGACCAGCGGTCGACGCAAGGCCGCCACGAGCGCCCGCGCGTTCGCTACGAACTGCATCCCCGGGGTCGAGAGCTCCAGCAGCGAGACGTTCCAGTAGCGCCCCTGCTCGTCGACGCCCACCGCCGCCGCGCCGCCCGCGCGCTCCTGCGCGAAGAGCGCGCTCACCGCGGTGCGCAGCGCCGTCGACTCCGTGGGGAGCATGCGCGTCACCGGCACCAGCGAGCGCGACGCCGCCATCGCGGCGAAGTTCATCGTCGCCCGCAGCGGCTCCAGCGTCGCGCTGCCGCTGGTGTACAGCATCGCGCCGGGGGGCAGCCGCGCGAGCAGCTCGGTGCGCGCGTCGGGGTGCGCCAGGGTGTCGAGCCAGCGGCGCGCGACCGGGGAGGTCACCCGCGCGAGGTCGACCTCCGCCGAGACGCGCAGGCCCTCGTCGGGGAGGGTCACCGTCACCCCGGCCGCGCCGAGGTCGTCGAGCAGTTGCGGGAGCATCCCCACGGCCTCCTGCAGCCACGTGCGGGCCGACGCCTCGAACTCCGCGTGGTTGGGATCGGGGCGAGGCACCGAGTCGGCCGCGAGTCGATCCGACGCCCGCCGCACGTCGTCGCGCAGCGCCGCGCGGAGCGTCTCGGACGACGCCTGCACCACCACCTCGCCCTGCTCCCGGCTCACGGGCGACGCGGGCAGCGTGCGCGTGAGGTACTCCAGCGCGGGGGTCACCTGCTCCCACCGCTCCGCGCACACCAGACGCGCCGTGCCCGCGCCCCCGCCGCTGCGCGCCACGGCGCACGGCATGGTGCGCCCCTGCCGCCGCTCGACGCGCCGAACCCCTTGCGCCGCAACGCCTTCGACGGTGAGCGTGTGCGCCTCGGAGAGCCGCCCGACCACCTCGCCATAAGGACCCGCGCCGAAGGCCACGGCCACCTCTGGCTCACCACGCGCGCCGCGCATCACCGCGATGTCGATGGGCTCGTCGAGGTTCACCGCGCGGGCGAGGTCCTCGTCGCGGTTGAAGACCTCGGGCAGCGAGTCGTCGAGCAGCCCCACGAGCTGCTCCCCGATGCCGAAGTGCTGCGACAGGCGGCGCACCATCGCCCGGGGCGCGGGGATGCGCACCGTCGCGAGCAGGCCGGGCGGCGCGGGCACGGGCGAGAGGTCCGCGACGGGCTCCGGCGGCGGCGTCGGGGGCGTCGGGGCGGTGGCCACGGCCGGCGTCGGCTCGACGCGCGGAGCAGAGGCGCAGCGGGCGGCGAGCAGCGACGCGCACAGGGCGAGGCAGAGTCTGCGTGACGACATGGGCCGAGCAACATAGCCCACCGGGCCGCGGCTATTCCACGGCGCCCCCGTCGCTACTTCGCCCGCGGGGGACGCAGCACCAGCGCCCACGCCTCCAGCGCCAGCAGCTCACCGAGGTTCCGCGGCGGGGGATGCCCCGGTCGCACCCCCGTCACCGCCTCGGCCCGCGCCGTCGGGCAGGTCGCGCGCCGCCACGTCGCCTCGGCCCGCGCTGACCGCGCCGCGTGGGGGCCGCGGCGCTGCACCTCGAAGTCCACCGCGTCGACGGCCTCGTCGACGGTCGAGAAGCGGGCCATCTCGCGGCCATCGAGGCTCACCGCCCAGCGCTTGCCCCGCGTCGCCACGGGGCGCAACAACGCCTCGTGCACCCGCCCCGGCGCGCCCTCAAAGTGCAGCGCCAGCCCGTGCCGCCCCAGCGAGGACCACGCGTTCCGAGAGATCGCCCGCACGTCCTCGTGGACCTCCGCGGTGAGCGGGTCAAACGCCGCCGCGCGCCGCTGGATCTCCCCGAGGGTGATGGCCCCGGCCTCGGCCTCGAACGCGGGGTGGTCAAACGCGATGCGCTCGAAGATCCCCAGCGCCTCGCGCACGTCCTCGCCCTCGAGGTCCATCTCCCGGGGCATCCCGAAGAGCGACGGCAGCGAGCACAGCGAGAGCTCGGAGACATCCGCGAAATCCAGCACCAGGCAGTCGCGCTTGCCCTCCGCGAGGCGCGTGCCCCGGCCCACGCACTGCGCATACGTGCCCGCCGAGCGCGTCGGGCGCGCCATGGCCACGCACGACACCCCGGGGTCGTCGAAGCCCTCGGTGAGCACCGCCACGTTGGTCACCACCTGCAGCCGCCCCTCGGCGAAGTCTCGCAGCACCTTCGCGCGCGCCTCTGATGGCATTTCGCCGTGCACCGTGGCCGCGCGCACGCCCAGGGCGCCGAGGGCGCGGCGGAGGTTCTGCGCGTGCCCGACGTTCACGCAGAACGCGATGGTCCGGCGGTCGCGCGCGAGCTCTTGGATCGTGCGCGCCACGAGGGCGTTGCGCTCCTCGATGTCCACCGCCTCGGCGAGCTCGACCTCGTCGAAGTCCTGGCCCGCGGCGCTCACGCGGGTGAGGTCGGCGCGGGTCTGCACGCGAAATCCTCGCAGCGGCGCGAGGTACCCGTCGGTGATCATCTCGGGCAGCGTGCGGGCGTACACGATGCGCTCGAAGACCTGGTCGAGCCCCTTGCCGTCGCCCCGGGCGGTGGTCGCGGTGAAGCCCACGAGGGTGCCGTCCCAGTCGGGCTCGAAGCAGCCGAGCTCGCGCAGCACCCGGAGGTTGTCCTCGGCCGCGGCGTGGTGGCACTCGTCGTAGATCACCAGTCCCACGTCGCGCTCTCGCCGCAGCCGCGCGATGCGATCGCTCCGCAGCGACCGCACGGAGCACACCACCACCCGCGCGCCCGGGTCGGCCCGTCGGGACCCCTGCTCGACGCTCACCGCGGCCTCGTCGCCCAGCGCCCGCTGGAGCTTCTGCTGCGCCTGCGACAACAGCTCCTCGCGGTGGGCGAGGACCACCACCGCCCGCCGCGCGAGGCCCGCGAGGCGCGCGAAGACCACGGTCTTGCCCGCGCCCGTGGGCAGGCACACCACCATGCGACGTACACCCTCCCGCCGCGCGGCGATCACGGCAGAGACCGCGTCGCGTTGGTACGGGCGGAGCGAGGGCGCGTCGGGCGTCGTCGAAGCCATGCGGTGCGGGACACTTCTACCGTACAATGCCCGGCTGTGATCCGACTGGCGCAGCCCTACACCGACCAGCGCGAGGCCGACGCCCTGCGCGAGACCCTCGACTCCGGAATGCTCGTGCAGGGTGAGCGCGTGCGCGCCTTCGAGGCCGCCGTGGCGCGTCGCCTCGGTGACCCTCCGCCCGAGGCCGTGGCCGTGAGCAACGGCACCGTGGCCCTCGAGCTCGCCCTCGCGGCCCTCGGGGTGGGCCCGGGCGACGAGGTCATCGTGCCCGCGGTGTCGTGGCCCTCTCCCGGTCACGCGGTGCTGCTCCGCGGCGCCGTGCCCGTGCTCGTCGACATCGACCCGCACACCTGGAACCTCGACCCCGCGCGCCTCCCCGCGCTGCGCACCGCTCGCACCCGCGCGGTCATCGCCATCGACCAGTTCGGGGTGCCCGCCGACATCCCCGCGGTGCGCGCGGCGTGCCCTGGTGTCGCCGTGCTCGAAGACGCCGCCTGCGCGCTGGGCTCCTCGCTGCACGGCGTGGCGTGCGGGGTGCTCGGCGACCTCGGCACCTTCTCGTTCCACCCGCGCAAGGTGATCACCACCGGCGAGGGCGGCATGGTCACCACCCGCGACGCGGCCTTCGCGACCCGGCTGCGCACGCTCCGCAACCACGGACTCCGCGGTCCGGGGGACTTCGTCGAGGCCGGCTCCAACGCGCGGCTCAGCGAGCTCCAGGCGGCCGTCGGGGTGGCGCAGTGCGAGAAGCTCGACGAGATCCTCACTCGCCGCGTCGCGCTCGCGGCGCGCATGCGCGAGGCCGTGGACCTGCGCTGGCAGCGCGCGCCCGCGGGCGCCGTGGTGAACCACCAGACCCTGGGATTCACCATCCCCCATTCTTCGCCGGGGGACCTCGCGGGCCTGCGCGCGCGGCGTGACGCGGTGATCGCCGCGCTGCGGGCCGACGGCGTCGAAGCGGGGATCCTCTCCTACGCGCTGCACCGCCTCCCGGCCTTCGCGGCCCACGCGGTGAACGCCGCGCGGAGCTTCCCCGTGGCCGACGCGGTGGTCGACGGCGGGGTCGCGGCGCCGCTGCACCCGCGCATGACCGAGGCCGACGCCGACGCGGTGATCGCCGCGCTGCGCCGCCACGCCGGGGGCGCGCGATGAGCGAGGTGGTGGTCGAGGTCAACGGGCTGGTGAAGGTGTTCTCCACCGGGCTCATTCGCACGACCCCCCGGGCCCTGGGCGCGCCGCCCGGGTGGCTCGAGCGCACCGCGGCGAAGTACCCCTGGGGCGAGAAGCTGCACAAGATGGTCGAGGCCGTGCGCGGCATCTCCTTCGAGGTGCGACAGGGAGAGATCTTCGGGTTCCTCGGGCCCAACGGCGCGGGCAAGACCACGACGATCAAGACCCTGCTCGGGCTGATCTTCCCGTCGGCGGGCGAGGTGAAGCTCTTCGGGCGACCCGTCACCGACCCCGCCGCGCGCCGACGCGTGGGCTTTCTCCCCGAGAACCCCTACCTCTACCAGTACCTCTCGGCCCGCGAGATCATGGACCTCGCGGGTCGACTCGTGGGCATGCGCGAGCCCGAGCGGGGCCGACGCGCCGAGGAGCTCCTGCGACGCGTGGGCCTCGGGTCGGTGATGGACCGGCCCATTCGGAAGTTCTCCAAGGGCATGCTCCAGCGCACCGGCCTCGCGCAGGCGCTCATGGGCGATCCCGACCTCTTGATCCTCGACGAGCCCATGACGGGGCTCGACCCCATCGGCCGCAAGGAGGTGCGCGACCTCATCCTCGAAGAGCGCGCCCTCGGCCGCACGGTGATGTTCAGCTCGCACATCCTCTCCGACGTGGAGATGCTCTGCGACCGCCTCGCCATCGTGAACCGCGGCGAGATGGCGGCCTACGGCTCGCTCGACACCCTGCTGCGCAAGGAGATCCGCGCGGTGGAGATCGAGCTCGACGCCGTGGGCGAGCCGCTGCGCGCGCGCCTGCAAGTGATCCCGCAGGTGACCCTGGGCTCGCTCAACGGCCGCGTGCTGGTGACGGTGCAGGGCGAGGCCGGCGTGACCGACGTCTTGAAGGCAGCGCTGGAGAGCGGCGCCTCCGTCGGGAGCGTGACGCCCCGGCGCGAGACCCTGGAGGACCTCTTCGTGCGCAAGGCCATCGGCGCGCGGGCCCTCGAACGCTGACGAAGCAGAACCGTACTCGACGGGCCTTCTCGCGAAACAACAAACTCAGATATCGTGGCAGGTGAAGGACCGGGTGCACGCGGCGCGTAGCATTCGTGGGCCACGGAGTGTGGCCCGGCGTTCTTCCCCCCAAAGGAGCGATATCGCACCATGTCTGAGAAAAACCCCTCCCACCTCAACGAGCCGACGCTCAGCGACGCTCAGATCAAGACCCGCGACGACGATCCCAGCCGCCGCACGGCGCTCGCGGTCATCGGCGTCACCACCCTCGGCGCCGCCTCGCAGGTGCTAACGGGGTGCACCGTCACCACGCAGCAGCCGCAGGTCGTGGCGCAGCCGCAGGTCATGGCGCAGCCGCAGGCGATGGTCGTGCAGGGCGGCGGTCAGGCCGGCCCCACCGACAGCGACGGTGGCCAGTGGGCCGACCCGGTGGGCGGCGGCCGCGGCGGCCTCCGCGGGATGAACACGGGCCTCACCGACAGCGACTCGGGGCAGATCTCTGACCCCATCGGTCAGGGCCGCGGTCACTTCGGCCGCGGCGGCGCGACGGGCGCCACCGACGGCGACTCGGGCAGCTGGTCTGACCCCGTGGGCAACGGCCGCGGCACCGCGCGCCTGATGAACACGGGCCTCACCGACGGCGACTCGGGCAGCTGGTCCGACCCCGTCGGCGGCGGCCGCGGTCACCGCTGATCGCGCGCTCCACCTTCTCCCCCACCGTCAGAGATCCACACCCGCCATGTCGAACCCCTGGAACCTCGCGCGCCTCCTGGGCGACGCGCACGCCACCTTCTTTCGTGACCACTGGGAGCGCGCGCCGTTGGTGCTGCACCCTGGCGACCCCGCGCGCTACGCCGAGCTGCTCTCCGTCGCCGACCTCGACACCCACGTCTTCGGTCGCAACGCGATGCACCCCGCGGTGAGCCTCACCGACGCCAACCGCAAGATGGGCCCGGGGGACTACACCTACGCCTCGGGGCTCATCGACAACGCCCGCGCCGCCCAGCATTTCGCCGAGGGCGCGACCATGATCTTCGCGGGGCTCGAGGGCGCCCTCGCGCCCCTCGCGGCGCTCTGCCGCGCGATGGAGGCCGAGCTCAGCGTGCGCTTTCAGACCAACGTCTACCGCACGCCGGGCAACGCCCAGGGCTTTCAGACGCACTACGACTCCCACGACGTGTTCGCGCTGCAGGTGCAGGGCAAGAAGCTCTGGACCCTCTACGACACCCCCGTGGCCCTGCCCTTTCGCCGCCAGGAGTTCCACCCCCGCGAGGTCCCCGTGGGTGAGGTCACGCAGACCTTCACCCTCGGGCCGGGCGACCTCGCGTACATCCCCCGCGGGGTGCTGCACGACGCGCGCAACGTCGACGGCGAAGACTCCCTGCACATCACCCTCGGCGTGCTGCACACCTCGTGGACCGACCTCATCGCCGAGAGCCTCGCGCGCTTCGGCCTGCGCGACACCGAGATGCGCCACGGGATGCCCCCGGGCTTCGCCCGCGAGGGCTTCGACCGCGCCGAGGCCCGCGAGCGCTTCCGCGCGCTGCTCCGCCGCTTCGCCGAAGAGGCCACCTTCGACGACGTCCTGGACCACTTCGCCGAGGAGCTCATCGGCACGCGACACCCGATCCTCCCGGGGCAGATCGAGCAGGTCCGCCAGCTCGATGGGCTCACCCTCGATCGCGAGGTGATCACCCGCCCGTCGCTCCTCTTCCGCCTCAAGGACACCGCCGACGGCGTCTCCCTGATGCTCTACGGCAGCGAGATCACCTTCCCCGCCGCCGCCCGCGACGCCCTGCGCGCGTGCCTCCGCGGGGAGCCCCTGCGCATCTCCGACCTCCCGGGCCTCGATGACGCCGGCCGCCTCGTGCTCGTGCGCCGCCTCGTGCGCGAGGGCGTGCTCACCCTCCGCTGACCGCCTTGTTCCGCAGCGCGGCCGAGGCCAGCGCGACCCCCATCACCGTCGCCGCGCCCGCCGCGCGCACACAGGCCATGGCCTCGGCGAGCGTCGCGCCCGTCGTGACCACGTCGTCGACCACCACCACCGCGCGCCCCTGCACCCGCGCGGGGGCACACACCACGAACGCGCCCCGCACGTTCTCGCGCCGCGCGTCGCGGTGCAGCGCGGTCTGCGTGGGGGTGTCTCTCGCCCGCGCGAGCACGCCGTGACAGACCCGCCCCGCGCCGAGCCAGCCCCGCGCGAGCTCCCCGGACTGGTTGAACCCCCGCGCGACGAAGCGCCTGGGGTGCAAGGGGATCGGAACGACCAGCGCACCGTCAGGGACCGCGATGGGCCTCAATTCCACGCCCAGCGCGCGGGCGACCGAGGGGTCGGGGTGGTACTTCGCGCGGTGGATCGCCGCCGCGATGGGGCCGCCGTGGAGGAACACCGCGCGCACGTCCTCGGGCGTCTCTTCGACGGCGACGGTGCCCTCGGCGCAGAGCGCGCACAGCGCACCGACGGGGTTGGGCGCGTCGCACGCCGCGCAGCGCCGCGGGGCGATGAGGTCGAGGAACGAGGGCAGCCACGCAGACGGTCGCAGGATCATCCCCGGGACTCGGGAACATCCCCCCGGAGGTTGCGTGCTCAGCCCAACGGGAGCGCCGCGAGCGCCGCGCGGAGGGCCACCGTCGGGCTCACGAGACGTCCGCGCACCACGAAGCGCCCGTCGTCCTCGCGTCGGCTCCCCGCGACCTTGAGGGTGAGCGCGATGGCGACCTCCCCCGCGAGCGTGCCTGCCGCGGGCGCCCCGGGCGGAAAGGCCCGCGACGATCGCAGCGAGAGCACGTCCCCCTGCACCGTCAGCACCACCGCATCACCGCCCAGGGACCACGTCACCGCCCCGCTCACGGAGCCTCCGCGAAGGCGTCGCGCACGGCGCGGTCGAGGGTCGGGCGGGCGCGCATCACGGCCTCGTGCAGCGCCCACTGCCCGCGCGCGCGCAGGAGGTTGTGCTCCCCGCGGGTGGCGAAGCGCGTCGCGTCCCACCCGAAGTACCGCTCGTTGAGGGCGTCGGCGAGGAAGCGCGCGGTGAGCTCCAGCGCGATCTGCGCGAAGCCCGTGACCAGCGCGTCGCGCTCCTCGGCGAGCACGTCCCCGCGGGTGGTGGAGGCGTAGCCCTGCACCAGCGCGGAGAACACCGCGAGGTCGACCTCCGTGGCCGAGGCGTCTTCGCCCGCGGGGTTGCACCACGAGCGCATCGCGTCGCCGAGCTCCAGGGGGAGTGGCATCTGCGACACCGAGTCGAGGTCCACGAGGCACACGCAGCGGTCGTCGGCGTCGAAGAGCAGGTTGCTGATCTTGAGGTCGCCGTGCGAGTGCCGAGCCCGCATCGCCGGGACCATCTCCAACGCTGCGGCGCCGCGCAGCACGTCCTCCGCGAGGCGCGCGGCGGGCGCGTACAGTCGGTGTGTGGGGTGCTCCGCGAGGGCCGCGGTGAGGTTGCGGAGGTGTTGCGGGGTGTCGTGCACGCCCTTGCGCGTCGCGCGGTAGGCGCCGTCGAAGCTCCCCATGGCGCGGTGAAAGGTGCCCACCATCGCCGCCCCGCTGCGGGCCACGGCCTCGGAGCGGACCTTGTCGTAGACCCGCGCGTGCTCGACCCACGAGAGCGCGCGCCAGGCCCGGGGGCCGTCGCCGTCGTCGCGCAGGGTCCAGAGGGCGCCGGTGTCGGTGGGCACGAGCCGGGGTGTGGTGACCCCGAGGCGCGCGAGGTGCGAGGTCACGGCGTCGATGTCGAGGTTCACCTCGGGGGCGAACATCGGGTGCATCCGCTGCACCACCGCGCGACCCCCGGTGGGGTGCTCGACCAGAAAGGTCTCGTTGATGAGCCCCGTGCCATAGCGCCGGGACACCGCCCCGCGCATCGACGGCCACCGGGCGAGGACGTCCTCGGGCACTTCGCGCATCACCGCTTGCTCCCTCGCGCGATGGCGGCGCGCGCCTCGCGGTCTGACTCCCGGCGCTTGATCTCCTCGCGCCGGTCGGCGTTCTCCTTCCCCTTGCCCAGGCCCAGCTCGATCTTGATCTTGCCCCCGTTGAGGTAGGCCTTCAGCGCGACCAGGGTGAACCCGCGCTGGGTGATCTTGCCCTCCAGCCGGTCGATCTCCGCGCGGTGCGCCAGGAGGCGGCGGGGGCGACGCTCCTCGTGCTTCACCATGTGCGCGAAGGGCCACGGGGCGATGTACGCGTTGAGCAGCACGAGCTGGCCGCCCTGCACGATCCCGTAGGCGTCGCCGAGCTCGATCTTGTTCGCGCGGGCGCTCTTCACCTCCGAGCCCATGAGCGCGACGCCGACCTCCAGGCGCTCCTCGATGGTGTAGCGGTGGAGGGCGCGGCGGTTTTCGGTCAGGAGCTTGAAGCCCGACGGGGCGGGTCGTTGCGGGGCCATGGCGGTCCCCAGGGCTGTACCACGTCCCGCGCGGCGCACCCACGGCGCTGTGCCGACAACGAACACCTCACGCGCCGTGCGCGTCGCGGGTTCAAGTCCGTCGCTTCGTGGCCGTTCGCGACAGTCAGCACCATGGCGCACCACGACGACAGCCTCCCTCCGTCTCCGATCGACACCCCCCGCGTGCTCCTCGTGGACAACGAGCCGGAGAGGGTGATCCTCCTGGCCTCGCGGCTCACCGCGGAGGGATACGCCGTGGAGATCCACGCCCGCGACGCCCGGCTGCTCTCCTTCGTGTGCAACGACCCGCCGGACCTGATCCTGCTGGACGTGGGCACGCCCAGCACCGAGGGCATCGACCGCTGCGCGGAGCTCCGGGCCCTCGATGCGTCGCGGCAGGTGCCGATCATCCTGCTGTCCCGCGGCGCCCGCGACGAGCACGCGGTGGTGCAGGGGCTCCTCGCCGGGGCCGACGACTTCGTCTTCACCGACGGGCGCCTCGACGAGCTCCGCGCGCGAATCTCCGTGCAGATCCGCAACCGCCGGGACCGCTACCTCCTCGCCTGGGCGCGGCAGCAGCGGGCGACCTTTCGCCGCGCGGCGATGCTCGACCCCCTCACGCAGCTGATGAACCGCCGGGCCGCCGACGAGCGCCTCGACGGGCTCATCCGCGCGGGCGGACCGCTGCTGGTGATGATGGTCGACATCGATCACTTCAAGGCCGTGAACGACACCTTCGGCCACGCCGAGGGCGACCGGGTGATCCGCGAGGTGGCGGCGACGCTCGCCCGGGGCACCCGCGGCGAAGACATCGTGGCCCGCTACGGCGGCGAGGAGTTCCTGCTCGCGGTGTCGCACGCCACGCCCGAGAACGCCGCGCGCATCGGCGAGCGCTTTCGCCGCGCGGTGTCAGACCACGACCTCGGCGGCGACGTGCCCCGGGTGACGGTGAGCGTCGGCGTCGCGGTGATCCCCGCGGGGCATCAGCGCCCCACGCGGGACCAGTGCCTCGCCCTCGCCGACGACGCCCTCTACGAGGCCAAGCGCGCGGGCCGCGACCGGGTGTGTGTGCGCTGGTTCGACGGCGACCCCGCGAAGAGCTACGTGCCGGTGCCCCGCGGGGAGAACACCGTGAGCGAGTCCCCCGCGCTCATCGCCTGATCCCTGTGGCATCGTCGCGCGATGCCCTCGCACGAGCCCGGCCGCCGCGTCGTTGTCCCCGCCTACGCCGAGAATCCCCTCGACGGCGTCGCGTCGATGTCCTTGCAGCCCATGGACTTCCCTTCCCCCGCGGAGCTCTCCCCGGGTGACGTCGTGGTGCGCGTGCGCGCCGCGGCGGTGGGGTGGGTCGACCTGTTGATGTCCAGCGGGCAGTACCAGCACATGGCCCCGCCGCCCTACACCCCGGGGCTGGAGTGCGCGGGCGAGGTGGTGTCTCTCACCCCCGAGGCGACGGGGGTCGCCGTGGGCGACCGGGTGCTCGTCGATGCGTTTCGCGTGGGCCCGAGGTCACTCGGCGCGTACCAGCGCTGGGGCGGATTCGCGACCTGGGTGGTGGCGCCCGCCGACGCGCTGATCCCGCTGCCCGCGCCCCTCTCCCTGGACCAGTCCGCCGCGCTGCTCGGAAGCTACGAGACGGCCTACCACTGCCTCGTCACCCGCGGGCGATTGTGCGCGGGCGAGACCGTGTTGATCCTCGGGGCCACGGGCGCCACGGGGTGCGCCGCGGTGCAGGTGGCGAAGCTCCTGGGCGCCACGGTCATCGCCGCGGGGCGCTCGGCCGAGAAGCTCGCGAGGCTCCAGGCCCTCGGGGTCGACCACACCGTCGCCCTGCGCGGACCCGACGGCGACCCGCGCTCGTTGCGCGACGCGGTGAAGTCCCTCACCGACGGACGCGGGGTGGATGTCGTCTACGACGCCGTGGGCGGCGAGCTCTCGTTGGAGGCCCTGCGCTGCGTGCGCTTCGGCGCGCGCTTTCTCATCGTGGGCTGGGCGGCGACGCCCCTCGTGGCGCGCGGGCGAGGGGAGCGCGGCGCGCCCAACGCCAACCTCCTGCCCACGAACCTCATGATGATGAAGAGCCTTGATGTGCTCGGGTGCCCCACGGCGATCTCCACCGCGATGGACCCGAGCTCCCGCGCGCCGCGCCTCGCGCAGGTGCTCGCGTGGGCCAACGAGGGGCGGCTCACGCCGCTGGTGTCGCACACCTATCCGATGGAGGCGTTTCAAGAAGCCCTGCGCGCCAGGTGGTCGGGTGAGGTCACGGGCGGGTGTGTGCTGCACCCCTGAGCGTCGCGCTCACTCCGTGACGGGCAGCGGGCGAGGGCGCGGGCGCGGGAGGTTCGCCGGGCGACACACCCCGCCGCCGCAGTCCGAGGTGCAGGTCCAGCCGTTGGCCGTGCACGCGCAGCTCGACGGACGGCACGCCGCCCGGGTGTCACACACCATCCCCGGGCCGCAGCCCGTCTCGCGACACCCCGCGGGGTTCGGCCCCGGGCACGCGGGACCATTCGGCGGCGCGCCCACCCCCACCCGCAGCGAGATCGTGGCCGAGACCGTTCCCCGGGTGCGCCCGAGGTTCATCCGCCGGAGCGTGGGCGCGACACACGCCTGTACGCGCGGCGACACACCCTCGACCTCGCGCACCGTCACCCGCCCCTGCGGCGAGACCTCCACCTGCGCGCGAATCGACGACACCCCCTCCCGCCGCGCGAGGTCCGCGCAGCGACGGAGCGACGACGACGCCGACAGCAACGCCCGACGCGCGGCCGCAGGGTCGACCTCTCCGCGGAGCTCCACGTCCCGCACCTGCACGGTGATCGTGGGAGGGCGAACGATCGCCCCGGGACGCCGCTCGTAGATGGCACCCGGCAGCAGCGGGTCGACGACGGGCGGCGCGCCGTAGGCCGCGGCCGGCGCCTGCGCGAGGAGGATCCGCGGCGACTGCGCCAGGGCCTCGGATGGGGCCGCCAGGGAAGCCGCGAGCGCCGCGCCCAGACACAGCGCCGCCACGGCCGCAGACGGACGGACCGCCGCGTCGCAGAAGGGGCACTGCGACGTGCCCGCGCGGAGGTGACGGTGACAGGAATCGCAGGGCAGCAGGGTGTCGCTCATGGGAGGCTCCTCGAAGGGGATGTGCCTGGGCGTGGTGCAGCGCGTGTGCCGACCCCGCTCTCGACGAGAACTCCCGATCGTTGTGTTCACCGACCGCGAGGCGCGCATGCGCCGGGCGGGGCGCTCGCGCCACGGGGTCACCGCCCGAAGGGATCACCCTCGCTGCGCGTGCTCGGCGCCTCCTGCGCGGGCGCGGCGGTGTCGGAACCCTCCGTGCGCGATCCGCCCGTCCAGGCGTCGGCCGCGGGTTCGGCGCGGCGTGCGGGCGCGGTGGCGCCGAAGGTGTAGGTCACCGCGAGCTGATAGCGGGTGTAGTCGTCCACCGAGTCGCTGCCCGTGCCGATGCGACCGGGGCCCGCGAAGGGCGTGCGGTAGCGCATCCACTCGGCGGTCGCACGAAGTCCGAGGCCCGGCGCCGCGCGATCGAGCCGGGCCATGAGCCCGAGCAGCACGCCCAGGCCGGTGGTGGTGTCGGGGTTCTGCCCGAAGGCCTCGCGCATCTCAGCGCCCGCGGCGGCCACCCGGAGCTCCCCGCCCACGAGCAGGCCCACCTCGAGGTCGGGCTTCGCGACGAGGGGCACGGTGCCTTCGCCCGCGATGCGCAGCCCGAGGTAGGTCACGGGCGCGAGGCGCATCTCCGGGGCGAGCCGCGCGGTGTCGAGGTCGAACTGGTGGTACGCGAAGCCCACGCCGAGGCGAACCTGTCCGCCGCCGCTGGGGCGGAACATCAGCAGCGGCCCGACGAAGACCTCGAAGGACGTGGTCGACAGCGCCACCACCCGACCGTCGGCGTCGCGGCCCTGCGACGCGAGGCCCACCGGCAGGCGCGCGCCGAGCTCGAAGCCGAAGCCCATGCGCCCCTCGTTGAAGCGCGTGACCATCGCGGCGACCCAGAGGCCAAGCTCGCCGTAGAGACCGTTCTGGTACCCGCGCGCGGTGCGCTCGCCGAGCACGGGCACGCGCCACGAGCGGCCGGCGATGCCGCCCATGGCGGTGATGTGCAGCCAGCCCAGCGGGGGCACGGCGCTGGCGTCCCGGCGGGGCTCACTCGCAGCGGGTGACTCCGTTGTGGGGGTCTCGGCCGCGGGGGTCGCGGGGGCGGGGGTGGTGCGGGCGCCGTCGTCGATGCGCGTGCCGCCGCTGGGGGACGCGGGCGGGGTGGAACTTGAAGCGCGGCCGCGGCTGCGAAAGGAGGCCGAGAGCTGCGTCCAGATCTCGCCGCGGAGGGCCTCGATCTCTTCGACGCGGTCGAACTCCCACGAGGCGCTCCCCGCGCTGCCGCCGTCGCTCCCGCGGAGCACGCGCACGCGGAGGTAGTAGCTCCGCCCGCGGCGCTCGACGGTGCCTACGACCACGTGGTCGAGGCGCAGCGTGCGACCCAGCGTGCGGGCCGAGGCCTCGTCGGCGTCGGTGGCCCCCTCGCGGTTCGCGGCGGCCAGCACCTCGGTGGCGGGCAAGAGCTCGATCTCGCCCGTGTGTTCGGTAAAGACGCTCTGCACCATGGCGCGGGTCAGCGCCGCGCGCTCACCCACGAAGGGACCCACCCCCACCCGCGGCGCCTGCCCCTGGGCCTGCGCGGCCGACGGGATTGTGAGTGTGGTGACAATGCCCACGAGGGGCAGGGCGGGGATGATGGAGTGGCGGCGCGGGCGCATCAGCGTGGGAGTTGCGCGGCGCAGGGGCCACGGCGCGCGGAACCGTAACAGAGCAACGCGTCTCACGGGAAGCAGCGGCGCGGAACCGCGAACGGCGACGACGCACCGCGGGTTCTCGCTCCCGCGCGCGGATCGCGACGCGGGTCGCAGGGAGGACGGATGGGCCGAGGCCCGCGCGACGAGTGAGGTGACCAACAACCTCCGCGTGCGAGAGCGAGGATGGCGCGAGGCGCCGCCGCGGTTCCGTGCCGCCGCTTCCGGTGGGACGCGAGGACCTCTCTGTTATGCCGCCCAGGGGTCGAAGCGGTCGAAGTCGGTGATGATGCGCCAGAGCGCCGCCGACCCCGTGCTCCCAGGGTGCAGCCCGAGCTTTCGGAGCTGTCGCGCGTGGAAGGCCCGGCGCTCGTCCTCGGTGAGCCCGCAGACCTCCTCCCGCGCGATGGCCGTCGCGAGGTCGTCGGCCCGCGCGCTCGCGGTCTCGTCGTCACCGTCGGTCTCGAGGTCGTCGTGCACGAGGCTCACGTCGTTGGCTGCCTCGCCGAGACGGTCGATCATCCAGAGACCGTCGAGGCGCTGAAACACCATCAGCGCGCCCTCCATCCGACGGGTCACGGTGCTGTCCTGAAAAAAACCTCCGTCTGCCATGACGCACGCTCCTGTTGATTCGCGACGAGCCCCACCGCCCTCGAAGTGCCCTCACGGGTTCCATCGCGGCGGTGACTGAACACTCGCACAGTGATCCTCCCCACGCAAGTCCCCGGCGGGTCGGTGCGGACATAGTCCGTCACCGTTGACCCCGGGAGGGTTCGCGCGTACTCCGACCGGCGCACGCCCTCGCATGGACCTCACCTCGCCGCGCGCGCACGGTCGACCCGTGCGACTGGTCACCCCGACCTCTCCGCTGCGCCTGCTCCTCCCCTGGGCGGCGCTGGTCTTCGTGCTGCTGCTCGCGTGGTACTTCCGCGACCTGCTCACGCTGCTCATGGTGGCCGCGGCGATGGCCTACGTCGTGGTGCCCCTGGTCGACCGCCTGGAGCGCGCGCGGGTGCCGCGCTCCCTGGCCATCGTGATCGTGCTGCTCGCCCTCGCGGGCACCACCACCCTCGCGATGATGCTCGTGGTCCCGGGCATGGTGGACCAGGTCACCACCCTTGCGTCGAAGATCCCCGCGAAGGTGCAGAACACCCTCATCCCGTGGGCGAACTCGCTGCTCCTGCAGCTCCGTCGGCGCTTTCACGTGCGCATCCCCACCACCGTCGACGCGTGGCTCGCGCAGGCCGGGGTGCGCTCGTCGGCGTTCGCACAACGCGCCGCGGACCTCGCGGTCAGCGCCGCGGGCGCGAGCATCTCGGTGCTCGAGTGGGTCGTCGAGTCGGTGATCGTGCTCGCCCTCGCGTTCTACCTCCTCGCCGACTGGCACAAGATGGTCGACGGGGTGCGCTCCCTGGTGCCGCGCCGCGCGCTCGAAGAGACCACCCGCATCGCCGGTCGCGTCGACGTGACCCTCGGGCGCTACGTGCGCGGGCAGCTCCTGGTGATGGCCATTCTGGGCTCCCTGTTCTCCGCCGGGCTCAGCGTGCTCGAGGTGCCCGGCGGCGTGGGCGTGGGCGTCGTCGCGGGGCTCTTGAGCTTCGTGCCCTACGCGGGATTCTTCATCGCCCTCGCCATCGCCACGGCCCTCGCCGCCCTCGACGGCGGCTCGTCGCACGTGCTCACGGTCTTCGGGTTCATGTGGATCGTGCACCTCATCGACATCACCCTGGTCACCCCGCGGATCCTCGGCGGGCGCATCGGGATCCCGCCCGCGGGGGTCATCCTCGCGCTCCTCGCGGGCGGCAAGGTCGCGGGCTTCGTCGGGCTCCTCGCGGCGCTGCCCGTGGCGTCGGTGCTGCGGGTGCTCCTCAGCGAGCTCGCGGCGTGGTACCGCGGCACCCGATATTTCACCGCGATGCCCGCCACCGCGGTCACCGAGCACGACGTCATGCTCGTCGCGTCGGCCGATCCCCCGGCGCAGCGCGTCGAGACCGAGCCCGAGCCGGTGACCTCCACCGCGACGCGCACCGTCACCGACGGCACGCCCTTCATCGCGCCAGACCCGACCTCGCAGGAGAGATGATGAACGGTATCCATGTTGAAGACCGGGGCGCCGCGCGCTGGTTGATCCTCGACCGCCCCGACTGCCGCAACGCCCTCGACCCCACCGTGCTGCCCACGCTCACCGAGGCCATTCGCGCCGCGGGCGATGCCCGGGTGATCGTGCTCGCGGGACGCAACGGCGCGTTCTCCAGCGGCGCCGACCTGCGCTACGCCACGGCCTCGGGCCCCGCGCTCTTCGAGGCCCTGGAGGGATACCTCGCGAACTTTCAGGGGCTGCTCCGCGCGCTCGTCGAGGCGCCGCAGCCCACCGTCGCGGTGGTCGACGGACCGGCCTATGGCTTCGGCTGCGACCTCGCCCTCGCGTGTGACCTCCGCGTGGGCTCGCACCGCGCCTACTTTCATGAGGGCTTCGTGCGCAGCGGGCTCATCCCCGACGGGCTCTCGAAGGCGATGGAGATGATGCTCCTGGGCGACAAGCTCACCGCCGAGGACGCGTACCGCCTCGGGCTCATGGCCCGTCTCGTGGCGCCCGACGCGCTCGACGCCGCCGCGGCCGAGGTCATCGCGAAGCTCGAGTCGGGGCCGCCCATCGCGCTGAAGCACATCCGCCGCCTCGCGCGCGAGGGCCTGCACAAAGACTTCGTCACCGCCTACGCAGACGAGGGCCGCGCACAGCTGGAGTGCCTCCGCTCGGCCGACTGCGTCGAGGGCGTCACGGCCTTCTTCGAGAAGCGCCTGCCGGTCTTCAAGGGCGCCTGACCGCACGATGTCTCCACGCCTCCACCGACTCGCGGGCGCCTTCGCGGCGGGTCCCCTCGCGGGGGTCCTCGTCGGCGCCGTCACCGCCCTCGGCGCGCCGCCCTCGCACCGCGTCGAGATGGCGTGGCGCCTGGCCGCGTTGCTCACCGTGCCCGGCTTCGGCGCGGGCGCCGCGATGCTCGCGCTGGAGGCCCTGCGCACCGCCGACCTCGCCGACGAGGTCAACGACTGGATCTCCCTGCACCGCAAGGAGATCGCGGCGCTGCTGGTGACCCTTCCGCCCGCGTCGGCGGCGTGGGTGGGCCTCGCGTCGCGGGCCGGCCGGCACTTTCTCACGGCCTACCACCACACCGGCCTCGCGAGCTTCGCGCAGGCCGTGGCCCTGCTCGCGCTCACGCTCGTCACCGCCGCCGTCACCGCCGCCCTCACGCGGGTCGTGCGGGCGAGGCTCCCCGAGCGCGAGGGATTGATCCGGGGCGCGTTCGTGGTGGGCGGGGCCCTCGCCCTCGCGGTGGTGGGCCACGGGGTCTTCTGGGGCGACGCGCAGGGCGAGGGGGGTCTCGCGGCGATGGGCCTCGGGGGCTACGGGGTGCTGAAGAAGCCCGAGCTCGACCTCGCGCCGGTCACCACCCTGCTCGCGCTCGTCGCGGTCACCGCGATGCTCGCGCGCGCGCTGCGGCGCGTGGGCGGCGTCGCGCTGCCGCTGACCCTGCTGCTCTCCACCGCGCTGCTGAAGCAGGCCTCGAGACACTTTGGCGAGCACGAGGTCGCGGCGGTGGTCGACGCGCGTCCCGGGGTTCCGCGCATTGTGTTGCGCGCGCTGCGCCGACGCACCGACGCGGACCGTGATGGGTACGCGCGGGCCTTCGGCGGCGGCGACTGCGACGACCACAACGCCGCGGTGAACCCGGGCGCGGCAGACCTCCCGGGCAACAACGTCGACGAAGACTGCTCGGGGCGAGACGCGCCGCGACGGGTCACCGCACCGCCCGCGCCCACGCCCGTCGCGCAGCGGAGCCTGCGCAGTGTGACCCCCGAGGGGATGAACCTCGTGGTGATCACGGTCGACACGCTGCGCTGGGACACGCACTACGCGGGCAACCCCAACCCCATCACGCCCAACCTCGATCGCCTCGCGGCGCAGAGCGTGGTGTGGCGCAACGCCTACGCCATCAGCTCCTACACGGGTCGAGCCATCGGACCGCTCTTCACGGGTCGCTACCCCACGGAGTGTCCGCGCGACGGGGCGCATTTCACCCGGTATCTCCCGTCGAACGTGTTCCTCGCCGAGCGCCTGCGCGACCGGGGGTACCAGTGCTTCGGCGCGGCGAGCCATTTCTACTTCCGCCCGAACTACGGCCTCGCGCAGGGCATGGACCCGTGGGACCTCTCCGCCGAACCCTCGGGCGGCACGCAGGAGACCCAGGCCGCGGACCACCGCGTGGCCGACCGCACCCTCGCGCTGCTGCGCGACCCGCAGCGCACCTCGGGGCGGTTCTTCGTGTGGACGCACTTCTTCGATCCCCACAAGCAGTACGTCGACCACCCCGAGCTCCCGCTGTTTGGTCGCGGGGAGCGCGCCCGCTACGACCGCGAGGTGATGTTCTCCGATGTGCAGGTGGGGAGGCTGCTCGACGCCATCGACGCGCTCCCGCCCGCGGTGCGCGACCGCACGATGGTGCTCGTCACCGCCGACCACGGCGAGGCCTTCGGCGAGCACGGCATGGCGTGGCACGGGGTCGAGCTCTGGGACGAGCTCGTGCGCGTCCCGCTGCTCCTGCGCGTGCCGGGGATTTCACCCCGCACGGTGACCACCCGTCGCAGTCAGATCGACCTGCTTCCAACCCTCATGGAGCTCCTTCGCCTCACCGCCCCCGCGGCCGACGCCGACGACGCGCTCTCCGGGGTCTCCCTGGCGGGCGATCTCCTCGGCGCCGAGGCCCCCGCGCGGCCGGTGTACATCGAGCTCCCCGAGGGGCCGTTCAACTCCTTGCGCCGCAGCGTGATCGACGGCGACTGGAAGCTCACCGAGCGCGGCGTGGGGCGCTTCGAGCTCTACAACCTCGCCAACGATCCGGGCGAGCGCACCAACCTCGCGGCCACCGATCCCGCGTCCCTGCGACGCCTCCGCGACGTGATGGAGTCGGTGCGCGGCGGCCTCCACGTCGTGCGCGCGGTCGAGCGCTGAGGATCGCCCCCTCCGCGCTGCCGCGCGCCCTGTCCCACAGCGTGGACATCGCGCGGGACACGCTTCCGAAACACGCTTGTTCTCCTATGGAAGTCGCTGTTCGTGGCCCCCTTCCCCGTCCCTTCCCCCGCCTCGGGGGAAGGGTGGAGAGCCGCTGGCGGAGCGATGGTCCACGCGAAGGCGAGACTCGTGGTGTGAAGTGAAACGGCTGCACCCCAAGCGTTTTGAGACGACTGGACCATTCCTGAGGCAGTGGTTCTCCACCCTTCCCCCGAGGCGGGGGAAGGGACGGGGAAGGGGGCCACGCATCGCGAATTCAACCCGAGAACAAGCATCTTTCGGGACTTTGTCCCTCGCGATGCCCACAGCGTGGGGGAGGGCGAGCGGCAGCGTGGAGGGGGCCGCGCGTTCTCGATCAGGATGACCCCGCGGTCCCCATCAACGCGCGAATCACCCGCAGCGCCGCGGCGCGGGGCAGGCCGAGCCATTGCGCACGCTCGTCCTCGGGGGTCTCGCCCGCGGTGACCAGGCGCTCCACGAGGTCCACCCGCACGGCGTACCCCGCAATGAGCGCAAAGCCCAACGCGCGCAGGGCCGCCTCGTCGACGCCGCGGGGCAGGGGGGCCGCCCCGCGCTCCACCGCGAGCTCCGGCGCGCGCCCGTGAAACGCGCTCACCAGCGCGGCGCGGGTGCGCAGCGAGCCCGCGCGGACCGCCTCGGGGAGCCACACCGCCCGCGCGCCGATGTGCACGCCGATGGAGACAAGCGCTTCTCGCGCAAGGGGATCCATCGCGTCGAGGTCACCCCCGAGGTCCTCCCGCAGCGCGCTGCCGAGGCGCTGGGCAAGGCGCCACGCGTAGCCCCGGGCCTCGGTGGGCAACTCACCCTGCAGCGGTCCCACCACGGAGGCCGCGAGGTCCCGCGCGAAGGCCGTGAGCCGTCGCTGCGCCCGCGCGCGCGCGCCCGCGCCGAGCGTGTCGAGGTCTACGAGGCGCACGTCGGGGCGGGTGATGTCGGCCCCGGGGATGAGCCGCGCGACCACGCGATCGCCGTAGCGCACCCGGCCCGCGAGGTCGGCCTGGAGCTCGTCGTGGGGGGCCTCGAGGAGCGCCTCGACCCACGGGTCCGAGAGCACCGTGCGGCGGTCGGCCACGGGCGCGAGGCGCTCGCGCAGCGCCGCGAGGCCCGCGAAGGGGTGACGTCGCGAGACCTCGGGGGACTCTCCGACGGGGACCCTTCGCGGGGTCTTCGCGGCCGTGGGGCGCGCGGCGCCGACCTCGTCGACGAAGCGCATCACGAGGCGTTGGTGCAGGGCGTCGGAGAGGCGGTCTTCGATGCCGCGGGTGCGCTCCTGCCAGTGGGCGGGGTCGGCGAGCCACTCGCCGCGGTTGGCGAGAAAGGTCCAGGTGCGCACGTTCGCGATGCGCGCGACGAGGGTCTCGACGTCACCGTCGACGGTGTCGAGCGGGCTGACGTGGGCGTCGATCCAGTCTTCGGCGAGGGGCCGCGACCCGTCGCCGAGGGCGACGAAGAGAGACTCCAGCATCTCCGCGTGGGCCTCGAAGAGCAGCTTGCGAAAGTCGGGCACGGAGCACACGTCCCAGAGCCGCCGCACGTCGGCCTCGGCGTGCAGCCGGGCGCGCACGGCGGGGCGCTGCGCGAGGAACTCCAGCGCGCGGGTGTCGTCGGCGGTGAGCACGCGGGTGAGGCCGGGCCGCCGCGGGGGCTCGATGAGCGAGGCGTAGAGGTCGTCGACGGAGCGAAAATCGAGCTCGTGGCGGCGCCACACCATGCGCCGCACGGGCGAGGTGAGGTGGTTCTCGATGGCGTCGACGAGGTCGGGCGCGAGCCGCAGCGGCGCGAGCGTGCCGAAGGTGCCGTCTTGCACGTAGCGCCCGGCGCGGCCGGCGATCTGCGCGAGCTCGGCGAGCTCCACGCCGCGGGTGTCGCGGCCGTCGAACTTGCGCAGCGCGGCGAAGGAGACGTGGCGCACGTCGAGGTTGAGGCCCATCCCGATGGCGTCGGTGGCGACGAGGTAGTCCACCTCGCCGGACTGGTACATCGCCACCTGCGCGTTGCGCGTGCGCGGCGACAGCGCCCCGAGGACCACCGCGCACCCCCCGCGCAACACCCGCAGGCGCTCCGCGATCTCGTAGACCTGCTCCATCGAGAAGGCCACGATCGCGCTGCGCGGGGGCACCTTCGCGAGGGAGCTCATGCCCGCGTGCTTCAGCCGCGAGAGCCGCGGGTGCGTGGTCACCCGCGCGACGGGCACGTGCTCCGCGAGGATGCCCCGCATCGCGTCGCTGCCGAGGAACCAG
>JBILLI010000856.1:0-3233 GCA_044376155.1 Polyangiales bacterium | reverse complement strand
GTGCCCTGGGCCTCCTTGCCCTGGGCCACGCGCTCCTCGGCGGGCTCGATGCCGTGGTCCACGGCGTTGCGCACCACGTGGACCAGCTCGGAGAAGAAGCGCCCCCAGCGGTCGGGCTCGAGGCGCACGCCGTTGGGCATCACCTGCACGTCGACCTTCGGCTTGCCGAGCGTCTGCGACAGCCGTTGCGCCTGCGTCGCGATGCGCTCCAGGCGGTTCTCCGCGGCCTCCATGCGCCACGCCGCGATGCGCCGCGCCACCGACCGCGCCGGCGCGCCCGCGAGCACGGCGTCGATGATGTCGGCGTGCTCCTGCTCGTCGACGGTGATCATCCGTCCCCGCTCCTCGCCCAGCAGACGTCGCATCTGCGAGACCGTGCGGTCCCAGCGCGAGGAGAGCTCGGTGCGCTCGGCGTCGGTGAGCACGCCCTGGCGCTCCTCCGAGGCGCTCTCGAGGTCGTGGCAGTGCGCCGAGAGCGCGCGCAGGCCGAAGAGGGCCGCGTTGCCCTTGAGCGTGTGCAGCGCGCGGCGCTCCTCGGCGAGGGCGGGTCGCGTCGGGGCGGTGAGGCCGCGCACGATCTCGCCCGCCTCCGCGAGGAATTCCACCACCCCATCGCGGTCTTTGAGGATGCGGCCGAAGACCTCCACGGCCTCGCGCTGCTCCGCCTCCGCGACCTCGCGGGCCACGTCCGAGGTCACGTCGCTCACCACGCAGAGCACCGAGCTCTCACCGATGGGGCGGTACTCCAGCGCGAGGTGGTGATCCCCCACCCGCACGCGCTTCGGGAGCTGGTCGAGGGAGATGTCCAGCGGGAGGAACCCGTCGCGCGCGCTCTCCAGGCCCATCTCCATCCACGACGCGACGTCGGGCGCGTGGGCGCGTAGTACCTCGGGCAGCGTGCGGTGCTCGGGCCGCGTGACCAGCAGCCGGTCGAAGGCCGCCGAGCGCTCGGACGAGAGCTCACCCTTGAGGTCCATGGTGGCGAAGCCCTGCGCGGCGTTGTCGAGCAGGCGCTTCATGTCGTCGTTGCGGCGGTGGATCAGCCGCTGCGCCGCGGCCATGGCGCGGTTCATCACCCGCCCGTAGTACAGCACCACCCCGACGAGCAGCGCGACGACGCCCGCGAGGCC
Organism: Polyangiales bacterium; assembly: GCA_044376155.1. Classification (GTDB taxonomy): domain Bacteria; phylum Myxococcota_A; class Polyangia; order Polyangiales; genus JAWKRB01. Next base: position 2,103 of record JBILLI010000856.1, on the reverse strand, counting down.
CCAGGCGAAGCGCCCAAGGCCCTCGGCGCGCGCGCGCTCCCCCGCGAAGATCCCGTGGAGCATCACGGCCTCGCGGCCCCGCAGCTCGGTGAGCCGCTCCGAGACCTCGGCGTTGGCGCGGTCCATGGTGGCCATGTGCCGCCCGGCCTCTTCGGGGTTGTTGCGCTCGAAGGCCGTGAAGATCGCCTCGGCCTCGCGGACCATGTTCTGGAACGACCCCCTCGCGGCTTCGAGCTGTGGCACGAGCTGCGCGCGATCCCCCGCGGGCATGGAGTCCAGGTCCGCGCGGGCGGCGCGGTGCAGGGCCTCGTATTGGGTGACCATGCGACGCAGGTTGGCGCGCTCGCCGGCCACGTCGTGGTTCTCGAAGACATCGTTGCCGGGCGCGTTCGCCGCCGTGCTCTTCGAGGACAGCTCCGACACCGCCGCCGCCCGCGCGGCCCAGACACGGCTGATGTCCACCGACTCCCGGTAGCGCCCGACGAGGGTGTGACAGAGCAGCACGGCCGCGAGCACGCCGCCGACGTTGAGCGTCGCGAGCGCGAGGTAGATCAGCCCGCTGCGCGGGCCCGACGTGGATGTTGGAGACATGAAAAATCCTCCCACCGGGGTGTACGGCACCCCAGAACGGACGCAGACCGTTCGCGTTGAGCGGGATGTGTGCAGCGGGCGCACACCGCGGCGCGCCGGACCGTGTCGGCGCGCAAGCAGGTGGTGTTGGAACGCGGAGGGGCTGTGTCTGTCCGCGGGAGGGCCGTGTCTGTACGGGGCCTGCGGCACTCTGTACGCGGTGTCACCGGGTCAGAACGTGCCGCCTGGGAGTGTGTTCAGGTCGCGGGGGCGTCGGGGGACTTGTTGCGGCGCAGACCAAGCCCGCGGATCAGGGCGTCGGTGACGGCGTACTGCAGCGCGGAGGTCCCGGCGGCGCGGGCGGCGGCGGCGTCGTCCCAGAGGACCTTCATGGCGAAGAGCACACGCCCCTCGGCGGTGTTCGCCGCGGGGGTGTCGCGGCCGGCGGAGAGCTGCCCCGGGGCGCCGCGCTCCCGCGTGCGGGCGTCGAGGGTGGCCGCGGCGGCGCGGAGCTCGGTGACGGTCTGCGCGCTCACGTCGAAGGCGTCGAGGATCGCGATGTCGGCCGGGGTGTTCCACCCCTCGATGGCCTTCGCGAGGGCCTCGATGCGCGCGAGCACGCTCTCCCCCGCGCCCTCGGTGGCGCGCACGGCGTCGAGGGTGGTGATCCACGCGCTGCGCGACCCGGCCGCGCGCCGCACGCGCTCGAAGGCGCGGTCGAAGCGGGTCTCGGCCTGGTGCTTCGCGTCGTCCCACGCGCCCTGCGACGAGGGATTGGCCACCACGGGGATGCCCGCGAGCACGTCCCCCAGCGCCGTGAGGCAATCGAGGAACCAGCGCACGCGCCGGGGTGACAGGGCGGGGTCACCGGGGTTCTCGCCGATCGTGCGGGCCCAGCGGAGTCCGCCCGCGAAGATCTCCTTGGCGCGGGTGCCCGCGCCGCGCGCGCGACAGTCGTCGTCGCCGTGTTGCGAGACGAACGCGCCCGCGAGCACCGGGCTCAACACCGGGAACTTCTGTCGAATCTCCGCGAGCTGCACCAACTCGCCGCGGAGCTGTGCCGGATCCGTGGACTTCGCGCTGGGAGCATCGGTGACGGGGGAGGGGTTTCGAGAGGACTTCGAGGATTTTTTCGCCTTCGCCATGCAGAAGAGGCTAAGCCCACATGCCGTCGGCGCGGCAAGATTTCTGGAATGTACTGAAGGAAACCGTTGCCGCAGGGCGTCAAGAAGAATCGTTGTGGAGGGTGTTGACGGCGAAGTCGAGGGGGGTAATGCTTTTGATCGCTACGGACCGACCGCAGGGTGCGGTCGATCGAAGGGAGGCGATCAACATGGCGCGACTGTTCAATCTCCAGGTGGTGAAGGCGACCCTCATCGGTGGCACGTTGAGCCCGCTGTACAGCGATCCCGAGCTCAACGGGACGCTGGGCACGGCCGACACGCTCTTCACGCAGATCTACGTCGACGGTGTCGGGAGCAGCGCCACGGACGTCACGGTGAATGTCGAGGGGTCCAACGACGGGATCCAGTG
>JBILLI010000855.1:0-3235 GCA_044376155.1 Polyangiales bacterium | reverse complement strand
GCCGACGGGATCACCATCCGCCGCGGGCAGTTCACCGACCGCGTGGAGCGCGGCGCGCCGGTCACCGCCCCGGCGGATCTCCCGCCCACGGGTCGGCTGGTCTACTGGGTGGAGGCCGCGAACACCGGCGACGCGGGGCAGGTCACCCTGGTGTGGCGCGTCGGCGGCGCGGAGGTGTCACGGCAGAGCCTGGACATCGGCCGCGGCTCGCGGTGGCGCACCTGGGGCGTGCTGCTGCGTCGTCGCGCGGGCAACGTCGAGGTGCAGGTGCTCGACGCCGCGGGGCAGGTGATTCACAGCGACCGCCTCGGCGGATCTTGAACTCTCCCGCCGCGGCGCTTCTACTCAGCGCCGCATGAAGACCCACGCCGACGACGTCCGCCTCACGCAAGATGACCTCCGGGTGGCGCGCCTCGGGGCGCCGCGGCACCCGTCGCCGCTGAAGCTCTCCACGCGCACGGGTGACTTCGTGCCCGACTACTCCCGCGACGACGCGCGGGTGCTCGTCGACGTGGACCTCATCGCCGACGAGCGCCCCAGCGACCTCGCCTTCGCCGCCGCCGGCGCGCGCGAGCGGATCTACTTCGAACCCTCGGAGGTGCGCGCGGGCATCGTCACCTGCGGCGGGCTCTGCCCGGGCATCAACAACGTGGTCCGCTCGATGGTCTTCGAGCTGTGGTTCAAGTACGGCGTGCACGCCATCACGGGCTTTCGCTACGGCTTCGAGGGGATCATCCCGGGCCTGGGCGTGGCCCCGATGCGCCTCGACCCCGAGGCGGTGCGCGACATCCACAAGCAGGGCGGCTCGATGCTCGGGCTCTCGCGCGGCGCGCAGTCCCCCGAGGCCATGGCCGACGCGCTCAAGGCCCAGGGGATCAACATGCTGTTCACCATTGGCGGCGACGGCACGCAGCGCGGCGCCCACGCCATCGCGGAGGCCGCGCGGTCGCGGGGCATCTCCCTCGCGGTGGTGGGCGTGCCCAAGACCGTCGACAACGATGTCGCCTTCGTCGACAAGACCTTCGGCTTCGACACCGCGGTGGAGCTCGCCCGCGACGCCATCGACTGCGCCCACACCGAGGCCCGCGGCGCGCGCAACGGCATCGGCATCGTGAAGCTCATGGGGCGCGACGCGGGCTTCATCGCCGCGGCGGCCTCGATGGCCTCGCACGATGTGAACTACTGCCTCGTGCCCGAGGTGCCCTTCTGCATCGACGGCGAGCACGGCCTCCTCGCCTCCCTCGAGGCGCGCCTCGCGCTCCGCGACCACGCGGTCATCGTCGTGGCCGAGGGCTGCGCGGCGAGCATCGTCGACCCGAACACCGCGCAGCGCGACGCGAGCGGCAACCTCCGCTACGCCGCGGGCGGCACCGACGTCGGCCCCTGGCTGCGAGATCGGATCACCGCGCACCTCAAGTCCCGGGGCGTGGCGCCGACGGTGAAGTACATCGACCCGAGCTACATGATCCGCAGCGTGCGGGCGAACGCGAGCGACGCGATCTTCTGCGACAGCCTCGCGCGGCACGCCGTGCACGCCGCCATGGCGGGCTACACCGACGTGCTCGTGGGGCGGTGGCACCGTCACTTCACCATGGTCCCGCTCGCGGTGACCACCGGGCGGGCGCGGCGCATCGACGCCGACGGCGCCATGTGGCTGCAGGTGCTCGAGACCACGGGGCAGCCCCTGCTGCTCCCCCCCGGCAGCGGCGAGTAACCGCCGCGCGACGGGCATGGTAGACCCCGGTCATGCCGCCCGCGCTCACCTACGCCCTGGTTGCCCTCTGCGCCGCGCTCTTCGCGTTCTCCTGGTGGATCGACACCCGCGAGGAGGGCTCGAAGCTCTTTCGCTTCCGCCGCTTCACGCTGATCCTGCAGCTCGTGTCGCTGGCGGGCGCCATCGCGGTGCTGCGCCCCGGGCACGGCACGCACGACGACCCCAACGCGTTCGCGGCCACCATCGGCAACGGCACCCCGGCGCTCATCGACGCGTACTCCAACTGGTGCGGTCCCTGCCTCGCCGCGAAGCCCGCGGTCGACGCGCTGGAGCGTGACCTCCGCGGGCGGGTGAACGTGGTGCGGGTCGACGTCGAGGCGCCCTCGGCGGCGCTGGTGCAGCGGCGCTACGGCCTGCGCGGCACACCCACCTACGTGCTCGTCGACGGCGCGGGCAACGAGCGCTGGCGGCAGGTGGGGGGCTCGCCCGACCGCGGCGCCATCGAGCGCACCCTCGCGCAGCTTCGTCCGTGACGGTCGGGTGCCTCGCGCAACATCGCCGTGACGTCACCTCACGAACGTTGCGCGGCGCGCGCCGGGTCCGCTATCCGCGGCGCGAATGTGGCGCCGACACCTCCTCACGCTCGCGGCACTGACGGCGGCCCTCGGCTGTGCCGAGGCGTCGGAGAACGCGCGGGAGGCGGTGGTCACCAACGCGCTGGTGAGTGCTGACCTGGCGGTGATCCGCGTGCGTGCGGGGCTCGCGGCCGGGCGCTACGCGCGCATGGCGTCGGCGCCGTATGAGTTCTACCGCGGGTCCCTCGCGGTGTTCCTGCGCGACTGGCGCGACGGCGCGATGCCCCTGTCGCGCAGTCGATTCTCGCTCGACTGGCCGCAGCCGGTGGGGGTCGGCGACCCGCACCCCGAGAACTTCGGCACGCTCCTCGGCGCCGACGGCACGCTCCGCCTGGAGGTGAACGACCTCGACGGCGCGGACCGCGTGCCCTACCTCTGGGACCTTCGTCGGCTTACGGTGGGGCTCTGCCTCGCCGCGCGCCTCGCGAACGACGGCGACGCCGCCGCCCAGGGGCGCACCCGCGAGGCGGCGGCCGAGATCGCGGGGCTCGCAGCCGAGGCCTATGCCACCACCCTCGCCGAGATCACCCGGGGCGTGGAGCCCGCGCCGGTCACCGACGGCGGCACCAGCGCACTGCTCGTGGACCTCTTTCGCCGCGCGCGCCGCGACGCCGATCGCCGCGCGGAGCTCGCGGGACTCACCGTGCTGCGCGACGGGCGGCGCTCGCTCCGCCGGGGTGCGCCCGACGCCGACGACCCCAACAACGTGCTCGTCGACCTGCCCGTCGACGCGCGCCCCTCACTGGACATCGCGCTCCAGAATGCGCGCCTGAGCCTCCCCGCGCCGCCGAGCGCTGGGTTCTTTGCGGTGCTCGACGCCGCGCGGGAGCTGGGCAGCGGCGTGGCGTCGTGGCCGCGCCTGCGCGTGCTGGTCCTCGTGCGCGGA
>JBILLI010000854.1:0-3237 GCA_044376155.1 Polyangiales bacterium | reverse complement strand
AGGCGTGTCGGCCGGACCGCCCCACGCAATCGACGGGCGCCTGCGGGGGCGTGCGCGACGCCGGCGCCGCGGTGGACGGCGGCGCGACCTGCACCGGCGACCGCGACTGCGGCGCGGGCCAGGCGTGCTGCCCCGGCACCGGGCGCTGCTATCCCAGCGCGTGCCTCGCGTGCTGCATGGCCGTGAGCACCCGCTGCACCGACAACACCGCGTGCGGCCGCGCGGAGTACTGCGCGGGCTCGGGCTGCGGCACCACGGGCGCGTGCGCCGCCCGTCCGCAGGGCTGCCCGCTGATCTACAACCCCGTGTGCGGCTGCGACGGGCGCACCTACGGCAACTCGTGCGAGGCCGCGTCCAACGGCGTGCGCGTGGCCGCCAGCGGCGAGTGCCGGATGTAGTGACTTCTCCCGCCACCCGCCGGATGCTCCGGGCTTGCCGCACCGACACGCGCGCCACGTGAGCATCTGGTGGTGGGCCTTCGGGTACTTCGCCGTCTACACCCCCTACTCCGCGCTCACCAAGGCCCTCTCCGACGGGCGCCTCGGCCCGCCGGTGCGCGGCAACGCGATCCTCCCGCTGTCGACCTTCGCGTCGCTGCTCGCGATGGTGGCCTTCCTCGTCGCCACGGGCTGGTGGCGCAGCGCGGGCCGCCGCGCGGTGGGCGCGTGGTCCCTGCCCTTCCCCTCGCGCTGGACCGCGCTGTCGGGCCTGTGCGGCGCGACGATCCTGACCACCACGACGCTCGCGTACACCATCTCGGGCGTGAGCATCGTGTTCATGATGCTGCTCCTGCGCGGGGGGATGCTCGCCATGGCCCCCGTCGTCGACCTGCTTTCGGGGCGCGTGGTGCAGCGGATCTCCTGGGTCGCCACCGCGCTCACCCTGAGCTCCCTGCTCGTGGCCCTCGTCGGTCGCGACGAGTCGTTCACCCTGCCCCTCGTGGCCGTCGCCGACGTCACGGCCTACCTCGTCGCGTACTTCATCCGCCTGCGCTTCATGTCGAAGCTCGCCAAGAGCGACTCGGTCGAGGCGACGCGGCGGTACTTCGTCGAGGAGCAGCTCGTCTCGACCCCCGCGGCGCTGCTCGCCCTGGTGGTCCTCGCGGGCGTCGGGGGCGGCGCGTTTGAGGACATCCGCCGCGGGTTCGTCGAGGTCCCCTTCTCGGCCCAGGCGCCGTGGGCCGTGGCCATCGGCGCGCTCTCTCAGGGCACCGGGATCTTCGGCGCGCTGGTGCTCCTCGACCGCCGCGAGAACTCGTTCTCGGTGCCGGTGAACCGCGCGTCGAGCCTGCTCGCGGGCGTCGCCGCGACGCTGGCGATGTGGGCCGCGGGCGTCGGCCACGCCCTCGACTGGCGCGAGTCGGTGGGCGCCGCGCTGGTGGTGAGCGCCATCGCGGTGCTCAGCGCGCCGTCGTGGTGGAAACGCTTGCGCCCCAGGTAGATCCGTCGCGCGACGACCCGCGCGGAGCGTCAGCGCACGCGCACGCGCAGCCCGGGCTCGCGCGGCGTGGGGATCACCGCGGTCCACCCCGGCGGCATCTGCGGCGGCGCCCACTCGAAGAGCCACGCCGCGTCGCGGGGGGCGAGGTTCACGCACCCGTGCGAGCGCGCGCGGCCGAACTGGTCGTGCCAGAACACCCCGTGCAGCGCTTGATCGCCGTGAAAGAACATCACCCAGGGGACCCGCGCCACCGTGTAGAGCGCCGTCGCGCTGCTGAGCTCGACGTCGTCGGCGTTGGACATGTCCGTGGTGGCGAGCTTCGACCACACCCGGTGCTCCCCCGCGGCGGTCTCGTTGCCGCTGCGCCCGGTCGACACCAGCGTCGCGAACACCGGCCGGCGCCCCTCGAACGCGAACAGGAGCTGACGTCGTCGGTCGACGTCGACCCAGCGCTCCCGGGGCGCGAGGTCGGCCGGGGCCTCGGGCGCCTCCAGGGGCGTGAGCAGCGTCGCCACGAGCCAGCCCGCGTCGGTGCGCGCCACCTCGCGGCCGCGCAGGGTCACCCGCTCCCGCACGTGCACGAAGTCTCTGCGCGACAAGGCGTTCGTCTCCCGCGAAGACCCACGCGAGAACACCGCGCCCTCGGGCGTCGGCCACGCGCGGGCGTTCACCCGCAGCATCGCGACGTCCCCCGCAGCCTCCTGCGGGTCGAAGAAGATCCCCGCGCGCTCTGACGGGTGCGCCCAGGCGAGGTCGCGCAGGGCCACCCAGCGCCCGCCCGCGGTGCGCGCGAAGGTGCCCTGGTCGATGCGCGCGGTGCCCGTGACGGCCACGCTCATCCCGCGCTCCATCTCCTCGGCCCAGTTCTCGTCGGGCACATCATCGAGGCGGCGGTAGGTGCGCACCCCGGCGTGCGTCGCGAAGGCGTACTGGTACGGCACCACCTGCCCGGGCGGCACCAACGGCAGCGCCGAGCCCGCGGGCGCGTCGCCGGTGAGCGCGCCGCCGTCGCTGCAGATCCACGCCTCGGTCGCGACCCGCACCCAGACCCCGCGGCACCCTTCGCCCTGCGTGGCCTCCAGCGCGGGCAGCCGCGCGCCGCGACCCGCGGTGCCCCGACGCGGCGCGCGGAGCTCGGGGCGCGTGCGCAGGATCTCCCCGTCGCGCTCCACCCGCAGCGAGCGCACGCCCTCGGGCAGCGCGGTGCCGTCGGCGAGGTCGGGGTCCGGGGTCGGCGCGGCGCGCGCCATCAGCGGTCGGCGCGGAGGGATCTGCCCCGCCGCCGGCCGCATGCCCCCGGCACCGAGCAGCGCGACCGCCGCCAACACTCGTCGAGACACCATCACCCGCGGCGCATAGCAGCCGCGTTCGGGCGACGCCAGAATTGGGCCGCCGCGCCCTCAGCCGTCGCCGAGCCGCACGAAGCGCGCGCCCTGTGCGCGCCAGCGATCCACCCGGGACCACAAGATCCGCGCGGCCGCGTCGCCCTGCCGCGCGGTGAGAAAGGGCCGCATCCACCCGGGCATCCCCGCGGGCGCGACGTCGTCCAGGAACTCGTAGGGGTGCAGGTAGAACACCGACGGCGCCGTCGCGAGCGACGACAGGGGCCAGAACAGCCGGTGGTACGAGAGCCCCTGGGGGATGGGCAGCCCGAGCATCCGCGGCACCGGGAACTCCCGCACGGCGGTGCCGTCGAGGGCGTGGGGGGCGCGGGTGGCGGCGAGGTGTCGGTAGCCCGCGACGGGCGAGAAGGGCGCCTTCGACGACGACCACGCGTAGCCCGCCTCGGCGAGCGCC
>JBILLI010000177.1:0-12001 GCA_044376155.1 Polyangiales bacterium | reverse complement strand
CGTCGGGGAGCAGGGGCACGTCCACCACGTCGGGGAGCGCGGGCGCGTCCACCACGTCGGGGAGCGCGGGCGCGTCCACCACGTCGGGGAGCGCGGGCGCGTCCACCACGTCGGGGAGCGTGGGAACGTCCACCACGTCGGGGAGCGCGGGCACGTCCATCACGTCGGGGAGCGCGGGCACGTCCATCACGTCGGGGCGTGTGGAGGCATCGGTGACGTCGGGCGCGTCGCGAGCGGCGTCGAAGACGTCGACCGGCGGAACGTCGCGCGCGCCCGCATCGACAACATCGCTCGCCAGCGCCACGTCGGGGAGGTCTTCAACGACCGCGAGGTCCGCGCCCGGGTCTTCGACGTCGAGCACCCGGGAGATGGGGTGCTCCAGCGCGCAAGCGCTCACCGCGAGCAGAAGCAGGGAGAGTCGCGTCGCGGGCCTCGCCATGCGTGGGATCATCGCCGTGTGCCCCCGGGTGCGCAACGGGCTTCACATGGCGCACCGGCGACGCACCCCTCGCCCGGCCGACGCGTCCCCTCGCGCTCCGCCCCGTGCGCCGCCTGCCCGGCGCCCTCACCGCGCGGCGGTGTCACCCCAGCGCAGTCGCACCCACGCGCGCATCCCGGGGCGGCCGCCCTGGTCCCACGGGAGCAGCGCGTCGGCCATGCACTCCGAGAGGCCCGGGGTGAGCAGGGGGGGATGCAGCTCCACCACCGTGGCGCGGCCCGCGCGGTTCAGGCGGAGCACCACGAGCAGCACTCGCAGCGCGCGGAGGCGCTCGGGGTCGTTCGCCCTCGCACGATCGAGACACGCCGTCACCGCAGGACGTCGTCGGGTGAGCTCCCGCGACGCGTCGGTGAGGTTCGCGCGCTGGGCGCCGTCGATCACCACGGCCTGCGCCCGCGCGGTGGCGCCCAGGCAACACAGCGCGGCGACGAGGACGTGGGCGCGGCGCATGGCGGTTCCGGAGTATACGTCCTCTCATGACGGATGCAGCGAGCGACCTGATCCTCGGGGTCGCGGGGCACATCGACCACGGCAAGACCTCGCTGGTGCGGGCCCTCACCGGGGTCGACACCGACCGCCTGCCCGAGGAGAAGGCCCGGGGCATCACCATCGAGCTGGGCTTCGCGCCCTTCGTGCTGCCGGGCGGCCGCCGCGTCGCGGTGGTCGACATGCCCGGCCACGAGCGCTTCGTGCGCACGATGATCGCGGGCGCGGGCGGGGTCGACGTGATGCTCCTGGTCATCGCGGCCAACGAGGGGGTGATGCCGCAGACCCGGGAGCACCTCGCCATCGCGGGCCTCGTGGGCGTGCGCGCGGGGATCTGCGCGCTCACCAAGTGTGACCTCGCGTCGCCCGACATCGTCGAGCTCGCCGCGGAGGAGGCCCGCGAGGTGCTGCAGGGAACCGCCCTCGACGGCGCGCCGGTGGTCCCCGTGAGCGCGCACACGGGCGCGGGGCTCGACGCGCTGCGCGAGGCGCTCGGGGCGGTGTCGCTGCCGCCGCGCGACGCGAGCGGGCCGCCGTTGCTGGCCATCGACCGGGTCTTCGTGCGCAAGGGCTTCGGCGTGGTGGTGACGGGCACGCTGGTGTCGGGCGTGGTCCGCGAGGGCGACGCGCTCTGCCTCGGCCCCTGCGGCGCGGACCACCACCTGCGCGACGTGCGCGTGCGCGCCCTGCAGGTGCACGGCGCGGCGGTGACCGAGGCCCGCGCGGGCACGCGACTCGCGGTGAACCTCGCGGGGGTGGACCTTGCCGAGGTGCCCCGCGGCGCGTGGCTCTTTCGCCGCGATGAAGTGGCCCTCACGCAGAGCTTCGACGCCGAGGTCACCCTGCTCCCCGGCGCGAAGCGCGCGCTGCGCCGACGGGCGAAGCTCGAGGTCGCCGTGGGCACCACGCACGCGCTGGGCACGCTCTCGCTGCTCGACCGCGACGCGCTGGAGCCCGGGCAGCGGGGGATCGTACGTGTGCGAACGGATCGCCCGCTGGTGCTCCGCCCCGGGGAGCGGCTGGTGCTGCGCGGCCCGCCGTCGCTCGCCGCGGTGGGGGGCACGGTGGGCGGCGCGGAGGTGCTGCGCCCGGTGGTGGAGCGCGTGCGCCGCCGCGCGGTGGCGCGGGAGCGGGCCGAGCGGGCGCGGGACGGAGACGCCCTCGCGCGGGCCGTGGTCGCGCTCGAAGCCATTGGGGCGCAGGGACTTACGCGCGAAGAGCTCGTGGCGCGGGCGGGGTGGTCGGCGCGGGAGAGCGCCGCGGTGTGGGCGCTGGGTCCCGAGCGCTTCGTGGCCGCGAGCGTGGTGCAGGGAGTGGAGCGCGGGGTGCTGGAGTCGCTGAGCGCGTTCCACGCCGCGCAGCCCACGGAGCGGGGCGCGGACCGACGTCACTTCGCGACGCTGGGCCCCGACGCGGTGGTGGACCTCGCGCTGTCGGGGCTGATGCGCGCGGCGAAGGTGTCGCGCGACGGGGAGGTCTACGCGCGGGCGGGGTGGAAGCCCCGGGGGCTCGACGACGTGCCCTTCGTGGCGCAGGTGCGCGCGGCGATCCTGCGGGCGGGGGTGGCGGCGCCGACGCGGGCGGAGCTGCTGGTGATCACGTCGGGCGACGCGAAGGCGCTGGACGCGGCGCTGCGTCGGCTGCTGGAGCGACGCGAGGTGGTGCGGGTGAGCGCGGACTTTGTGGCGAGCGCCGAGGCGCTGGCGGCGCTGGAGGCGAGGGTGGTCGCGCACATCGAGGCCCACGGGACCATCGACGCGCAGGCGTTCAAGGAGATCTCGGGGCTCACGCGCAAGCACGCGATCCCCACGCTGGAGCACTTCGACGCGAAGAAGCTCACGCTGCGCGTGGGCGACGTGCGCAAGCTGCGCGGTCGCTGAGTCGCCATTGTCTTCGCCCGGGCTTTGCGGCAATGGTCTGTGCCCATGGAGTTTCCGGCGAAAGGAATGGATCGGGACGCGCTGCTCGCGCGCCTCCGCGGGATGCAGGCGGGCGACGTTGACTGGCGCGGGGGCAAGACCTTCTCGCTGGTCTATCACCCTGGCGATGATGTCTTGCAGATCCAGAAGGACGCGGCCGCGCTGTACTTCTCCGAGAACGCGCTGAACCCCATGGCCTTTCCGGGCCTGCGGCAGTGCGAGACCGAGGTGGTGCACGCCTCGCTGGGGATGCTCCACGCGCCCGATGGGGCCGCGGGCACGCTCACCACGGGCGGCACCGAGAGCATCTTGATGGCGGTGAAGGCCGCGCGGAGCTGGGCGCAGGAGAACCGCCCGAAGTGCCAGCGCCCCACGATGATCGTGCCGCTCTCGGTGCACCCCGCCTTCGAGAAGGCCGCGGCGTACTTCCAGGTGCGCGCGGTGCACGCGCCGCTGCGCGATGACTCCACCGTCGACACCGACGCGGTGCGCGACCTCATCGACGACGACACCATCCTCGTCGTCGGCTCGGCGCCGCAGTACCCCACGGGGACCATGGACGACATCCCCACCCTCGCCCGCATCGCGCAGGAGAAGGGGATCCTCTGCCACGTCGACGCCTGCCTCGGGGGCTTTCTGCTGCCCTGGGTGGAGAAGCTCGGGTACCCCGTCGCGCCCTTTGATTTCCGGGTCGAGGGGGTCACGTCGATGTCGGCCGACGTGCACAAGTACGGCTGGTCGTCGAAGGGCGCCTCGGTGGTGCTCTACCGCGACCGCGCGCTGCGGCGGCAGCAGTTCATCGCCTACGGCGACTGGTCCGGCGGGCTCTACGGCTCCCCGAGCATGACCGGCACCCGCGCGGCGTCGCCCATCGCGGGCGCGTGGGCGGTGATCCATTACCTCGGCGAGGAGGGCTACCTGCGCCTCGCGGACAAGACCATGAAGGCCGCGCGGGCGCTCATCGACGGGATCAACGCCATCCCCGGTCTCAAGGTGCTCGGCAACCCCGTGGCGAGCGTGTTCGGCTTCACCACCGAGGACATCGACGCCTACGCGCTCAGCGACGCGATGGAGATGCGGGGCTGGAAGCTCGACCGCCTGCAGCGCCCGCCGGGGCTCCACGCGATGATCTCGCCGTCGCACGGCCCGCTGGTGGAGGAGATCCTGCGCGATCTTCGCGAGTGCACGGAGACCATCCGTCGCGAGGGCACCGTGGCCGAGGGCGCCGCGGCGATGTACGGGATGCTCGGGGTGATGGACGACCGCACCGCGGTGAACGACTTCATCCTGAACTTCCTCGACGGCCTGGATGGCTGACCCGCGGCTGTTGCTCATCGTGACCCTGGCCTTCGTGCTGGAGGCCGCGCTGGGCTTCGGGTCGAGCGTGATCGTGGCCACCCTGGGCGCGCTGCTCGGCCCCCTCGACGCGGTGATGCCCACCTTCATCACGGTGAACCTCGCGCTCTCGGCGTGGGTCGTGACCACCGCGCACGCGCACGTGGAGAAGGGGTTGCTGCTGCGCGAGGTCCTCCCACTGGCGGGCCTCGGGGTGCTCCTGGGCTTCACCGTCGGCGCCGCCGCGGACCGACCGTTGGCCCGGGCGATGTTCGGCGTGGGCGTCGCGGCGCTGGCCCTGGGCGAGCTGCGCCGTGTGCTCTCGCCTCCGCGTGCGGAGGCCGGTCTCTCGCGGGCGGCGGTCGTGGGCACCCTCTTCGCGGGCGGCGTGGTGCACGGGGTCTTCAGCGCGGGCGGGCCGTTGATCGTCTACGTGGTCGGGCGGCGCGGTCTGGAGAAGGCCGCGTTTCGCGCGACGCTCTCGGCGCTGTGGCTGATCTTGAACGCCGCGCTGGTGGCCCGCTGGGTGATCTCGGGCGCCTGGACCGTGCGCACGGCCCGCGACGCGCTGTGGCTCGCGCCCGCGCTGCTGATTGGCATGACGTTGGGCGGCGCGTTGTTCCGACGGCTGCCACCTCGTGCGTTTCGCGTCACCGCAGCCGGGGTGATGGCCGCCGCGGGGCTTTCCCTCACCGCACGCACGCTGCTCACGATGCGTTGATCGCTGGGAGAAATCCCCCCCACGTGTCGCTCAGGACCGACAGCGACCGACGTCATTCCCCGGTCTTGAGGGGATATCGCGCATGGCACGGGGTGTGAGAGGGTAGCCATACTCGCGCCAGCGCGAAGAGACTCACCCCCGAGGTACACGATGCGACGCGTATCAATATTTGCGATCGTTACGGCCCTCGCCCTCCCCATCGGCTGCGGCCGCAGCGATGAGGGCGCGAACGGCGTCGGCGCTGGCAACGGCACCGGCGAGAACGGCGGCGGCAACAACACCGGGAACGGCACCGGGAGCGGCAACCGCGACGGCGGCACCGGCAACGGTGGCGGCGGCTCGATGGACGCCGGCGGCGGCACGGGCAACCCGACCGGCGCGAACGCCTACGGCCCCGACGGCGCGGTCATTGGGACCGTGCTCGCCGACGGCGCGGTGGTGGGTCCGGGCGGAGAGCTCATCGGTTCGCTGCAGCCCGACGGCGCGGTGACCCTGGCCGACGGCGCGGTGGTCGGCGGCCTCACGCCGGGCGGCTCCGGCGGCGGCACGGGCGGGACCGCGTGGGCGCCCGATGGCGCGGTCATCGGCACCGTGCTGGCCGACGGCGCGGTGGTGGCCGCGGACGGCGCGGTGGTGGGCACGGCGCAGCCCGACGGCGCGGTGACCCTGCCCGACGGTGCGGTCATCGGCAACACCAACGGCGGCGGGAGCGGCACCGCGTGGGCGCCCGATGGCTCGGTCATCGGCACCGTGCTGGCCGACGGCGCGGTGGTGGCCGCGGACGGCGCGGTGGTGGGCACGGCGCAGCCCGACGGCGCGGTGACCCTCCCCGACGGTGCGGTCATCGGCAACACCGACGGCGGCATCGGCCTCGTGGACGTGGCCATCCCCGACGGCGGCAGCTCCTCGGACGACGTTCCGACCTTCACGCCGCCATCGGGCAACACCGTGATCAACGGCGAGATCTGCGAAGACGCCTTCGACAACGACGGCGACGGCAACGTCAACGAGGACTGCCCCTGCAACGTCGGCGCGAACATGCAGTGTTACCCCGGCCGCCCCGACGAGGCCGGCGGCACGCGCTGCAACTACGGCCGCATGAGCTGCGGGCGCGACGGCCTCTGGGGTCGCTGCGAGGGCGCCGGCGCGCCGCAGATGGAGGTCTGCAACGGCCAGGACGACAACTGCGACGGCGACGTCGACGAGGGCTGCGGCTGCACCACGGCGGGTGAGCGTCGGTCGTGTTACGCGGGCCCCACGGGCAGCGCGGGCGTGGGCGTGTGCCGCGCGGGCGCGCAGGTGTGTGAGCGCATCGACGGGCGCCTCACCTGGGGCCAGTGCAACGACATGATCGTGCCGAACTTCGAGATGTGCTCGAACCGCATCGACGACGACTGCGACGGCGAGGTTGATGAGGGCTGCACCTGCACCCTCGGCACGACGCGCGACTGCTACTCGGGCCCCACGGGCACGATGGGCACGGGCATGTGCCGCTCGGGCTTTCAGCGCTGCGTCGAGCGCGGCGACGGCGGCTCGGTGTGGACGGCGTGTCTGCAGGTGAGCACCCCCGAGCCCGAGGTCTGCGACGGCGCGGACAACGACTGCAACGGGCAGATCGACGAGGGCTGCGGCTGCACTCCGGGTCAGACCCGGAGCTGTTACAACGGCCCGCAGGGGACGCAGGGGCGCGGCGCCTGTCGCGCGGGCACGATGGCCTGCGGCAACGACGGCCGCTGGGGGCGTTGCACGGGCGAGGTGCAGCCCACCTCCGACGTGTGCAACGGCATCGACGACAACTGCGACGGCCGCGCCGACGAGTCGTGCCGCTGCCAGATGAACGAGACCATGTTGTTCTCGCTCCGCACGCCCCCCGCGATGCCGCTGTGTGGCATTCAGGAGGGCGACGGCCGGGCCATCATGGAGCAGACCTGCGTGCCGCGCCGCTGCCCCGATGGTCAGGTCGCGGCGGAGATGGCTCCGGGTGATGTCCGCTGCGTGCCGCCGCCCCCCGACTGCCCCGCCACCCGCTTCCCGCGCTACGTGCGCCCGGGCCAGTGGCGCTGCGACCGCGGGTGTGAGGTCACGATCCGGTACGGCGGCGAGTTCGGCAACAACGTGGTCTGCGCCACCCGGCCTGACCAGACGTGCACCGGGTGCTTCCAGGCGTTCCGCGTCGAGACCGAGACCTGGGCCTGCGCCTCGCGCTGCGCCGGCGGCATGGCGGGTCTGCGCTTCGGCAGCGTGAACGTCTGCGTGCCCTGCCCGAACCCGCCGGGCCAGATCATCCGCCCCCGCGACTGATCCCCTCGCCGCGCGGTCGCCACCCTGGTCGACCGCGCGGCCTCCCCTCAACAACCTCCGCCGACACGTCCCAGCGACCCCGCGCGGGAACCTTTCACGCCGCCACGCAACCACGAGGGGTGCTCGACCCGAGTACCGGGTCATGCGCTCGCACGACCCGTACGTCCGCCTGCTGCTCGACCGAATCCTCGCGGGTCACGGCGAGCTGCTGCAGGAGTTCCCGCTGCGCCCGCGCGCCACGCGTCGTGTCGATGGGCTGTTCGTGCCGGGGGAGCGCCGTGAAGACGCGATCCCCCTCGGCGCGATGATGCGCATCGCGCTGAACCCCGCGGTGCTTGAGGCGTTCTCGGGCGCAGTGGGGGTGCGGGCGTACCAGCAGGTGCTGAGCAAGACGCTCGACATCCGCCACGCGGCGGGGCGCAAGCGCGCGACCGCCGCCGAGCGGGCGCTGCGCGGCGCGGTGGGGTGGATGCTCTGCACGGCGCACCCCGCGGGCCTGCTGCAGGCGACCGGCGCGCGGCCGATGGAGGGCGCGCCGCGGGGCTTCTACGCGTTGGCGCAGGCGCATCCGGTGGTCATCGTGTCGCTCAGCGAGCTCCCGCCCGGCGAGGACACGCTGATGCTCCGCCTGCTCGCCGCCGAGCTCTCCACTGCGACCGCGCGAGAGCTGCGCCGCAGGGCGCGCAAGGACCCGCGCCTCGCCCCGCTCATGCACGCGGTGTTAGAATATCTGAAGGGCCTGATGCAGGTCGCACCCGGAGGGATCGAGATGCTCGACGTCAGCACCGAGGTCAAAAAGTACGTCGAATGGCTCAAGCGCACGGGCTATCGCAAGGGCGTCCGTGAGGGCATCAAGCGCGGAGAGCTGCGCGGCGTGCAGCAGGGCGTGCAGCAGGGCGTCGCGCCCCTGCTGCGTCAGTTCTCCCGCCGCCTCGACCGCGCGCTCTCCGAGCATGAGTGCGCGGTGGTCATCGGGCGCCTCGAGACCCTCGGCGCCGACCGCCTCGGTGATGTCGTCCTCGACCTCTCCGCGCCCGAGCTCGCGCGCTGGCTCGCCGATCCTGCCGCGCAGTAGCCCTCGCGCTCCGCCCCCACCTCGCGCGCCTGCCCCTTGCCTCCATGGCGCATGGGCCACGCGGGAAACGTTCACTCGCCGCGTGAACGGTTCACCCGCCGGGTGAACGCCACGGAGGCACCCCAGCGATCTCGCGGATCGCCAGGGAACCACCCACTTCTGCGGTCAGTGTGCGGCGGGAGCGGCGGTCGCGGGGGCGTCTGCGGTCGCGGCGGCGTGGGCCTCGTGGGCGTCGCCGTGCGCGGCCTCGGCGTCGCCCGTGGAGAGCGCGCTGGCGTCGGGGGTCAACGCCTCGGCGTCGCCCGTGGAGAGCGCGCTGGCGTCGACGGAGAACGACACCTCGGCGTCGCCCTCGGTGAGCGCGCCCGCGTCGCTGTCGGTGCGCTCGCGCACGCGCGGCGGGGTGATGCTCAGCACGAGGTCCACGCGGCGGTTCTGGCGTCGGCCCTCGTCGGTCTCGTTGCCCGAGATGGGGCGAAACTCGCCGTAGCCCGCGACGGCCAGGCGCGTGGGGTCGATGCCGCCCTCGTGCAGCACGCGCAGCACCGCCACCGCGCGCGAGGTCGACAGCTCCCAGTTGGAGTGGAAGTGCGAGCCCGCGCGCACCGGGCGGTTGTCGGTGTGGCCCTCGACGCGCACGTCGAGGGCGCGCGCGCGGATCTCCATCGCCACGAGGTTCAGGATCGCGATGG
This sequence comes from Polyangiales bacterium, assembly GCA_044376155.1. GTDB lineage: Bacteria > Myxococcota_A > Polyangia > Polyangiales > JAWKRB01. The sequence goes on along the minus strand of JBILLI010000177.1, from coordinate 2,973 downwards.
CCTCGGGCTTCACGTCGGCCGAGCCGCTCTCGAAGACGATCCCGTCGGGGAGGCGCAGCACCAGCTCGCCGCGGCGGCGGACCACCTGAAGCCCCTCGAGGTTGCCGTCGCGCACGCTCTCGGTGAGGGAGCGGTGCGTGGCGTCGAGCTCCGGCGGGAGGTAGCCGTCGTCGCCCGACCCCGTGCCCTGCCCCACGCCCGCGCCGGGGCGCGGCTCGCCGTTGATCATCGGCATGCCCTGAAAGATCCCGCTGCCGGGCATGGGCCAGATGTCCATGCCCATGGCGCGGGTGAAGGCCTCGCTGAAGCGCCCGACGCGGTTCGAGTCCACCTGCGACACCGCGAACATGACCACGAAGAACGCGAAGAGCAGGGTGATGAAGTCGGCGTAGCTCACCAGCCAGCGCTCGTGGTTGATGTGCTCAGGGTGCTTCTTCTTGCGCGCCATGGACCTACGCCTTGGCCTCGGCGCCCGCGCCCGCGGCGTGCTTGCCGTCGGCGTGCGGCACGAACTGCGAGAGCCGCTCGCGCACCAGCTTGGGGTTCATGCCCTCTTGAATCGCCAGCACGCCCACGAGGGTCATCGTGAGCAGGGTGACCTCGTCGCGCACCAGGAGCTTGATGCGCCCGCCGAGGGGCAGGCAGATGATGTTGGCGAAGGCCACGCCGTAGATCGTCGCGACGAAGGCGCCGGCGATGCCGCGGCCGACGGCGCCGATGTCGGAGAGGTTCGCCATGACGTGGATGAGTCCGAGCACGGCGCCGATGATGCCGATGGTGGGGGAGTATCCGCCGCCGGCCTCGATGCACTTCGCGGCGTCTTCGCCGGTCTCCTCGTGGTGGGTGATGGCGATCTCCATGGTCTCGCGCAGGGCGTTGGAGTCGGCGCCGTCGATGGCCATCATCAGGGCCTTGGCGAGGAAGGGATCGCTGGCGTTGGCCGCGACCTTCTCCAGCGCGAGGATGCCGTCGCGGCGCGCGCGGTTGGCGTAGTCGACGATCTCGTCGACGAGCTTGGCGGGGTCCTGGGTGGGCTTCTTGAAGGTCTTTCCGGCCATCTTGAAGGCGTTCTTGATCGTGCCCATGGGGTACTGCACGAGCACCGCGCCGACGGTCCCTCCGACGACGATGAGAAAGGAGGGGAGGGCGATGATCGAGCTGATGTGCCCGCCCTCCATCACGTTGCCAATGAGGATCATCGCCACGGCGACGATGATCCCGATCGCGGGTCCGGCTTGCATCAGCGGTCTCCAGGAATGCGCGAGGGTCGCCCCTCGTCGCGGGTGATGACGGCGCTCCGACGGCGGGGCGGCACGACCGACGGGGTGTCACCGTCAGGCTCGCGGTGCTCGCCCAGCGCGGCGTAGCAGGTGGGGTTCTCTTCGTCGTCGGGGTCGTGCGAGGTGCGAATGCCCAGCGCGCGGATCCGCCTGCGGTACTGCACGATCTGCTCGATGAGCTCGTCGAGGGACTCGCGCACGAGGATGCGCTCGCCCCCCAGCAGCGCGAGGGTCGTGTCGGGCATCTCCTCGGCCCACGCGATGTGGTCCGGGTTGATGGCGACGACGTGGTGGTTGAGGCGGGTCAATCGCAGCATGGGGTGGCGGTGTCCTCCGACGGGGCGCGGTGCAGCGACTGCGCCACGCCCCCAGAACGGTCGATGGCGTCCCGAATGAAGCGGTTCGCGGAACCGACGCGCTGCGGTGGTGCCCCCATCCCCGTCCCTTCCCCCGCCTCGGCTACCCATTACCCAAACTGCACCTACACCTTCGGAACGCGCCGCAAGCGGTGTGTGAACGACGCGGTTCGTGCCGCCGGCTCCGCCCGCACAGGCCCAAGGGGGCGAGGGTGCGGCTCTTCTGCTGTTGTGTCGCGCGCCACGTCTTGCGAGGTCGCTGTGGTGGCCCTCATCCCCCACCCCCTTCTCCCGCCGGTGTTCCGGCAGGAGAAGGGGAGCACACAACACTCCCATCGCGCGCCTCTTGCGACGCTCCTATGGCGCTTCTTGCGACGTTCCCATCCCGCGCGTCTCAGACTCCCCTTCTCCTGCCGGCTCACCGGCGGGAGAAGGGGGTGGGGGATGAGGGCCACCACAGCGACCTCGGAAGACGTGGCGCGCGACACAACAGCAGAAGAGCCGCACCCAAGGGCCGATCGTGCGGGCGGAGCCGGCGGCACGAACCGCGTCGTTCACACACCGCTTGCGGCGCGTTCCGAAGGTGTAGGTGCAGTTTGGGTAATGGGTAGCACGCTGTGGGACCCACGAGATGCGCAACCAGCCTTACGCGGCATGCTGAATCTCGCTGATCTTCCCGAGCATCTCGTCGAGTGAGGCGGGGACACCGTGGACCCTCACGAGGGTTCCATCCCAGGGACGTTGGTTGCGTTGGAAGCGCTGCTGCCACGTCTGCCGTCGGTGTGCGCGCTCGTCGCGGGTTCGGAAGGGTGGCGCGTTGGGTCCGACAAGCGACACGCTCCCGACGACGACACGTTGGCCATCGAGGTGCTCTCGCAGCGCCCGGCGCGCGCGGCATGCGGCGATGTCCACCCACCAGACCGGGCGACTCCCCAGGCGCGGCGCGCTCTTCGACGTGGAGGCGGGCAGGGGCGACGACCCGGATGGAGGCGGCGGGGGCGACCCCGCCTCGGGTTCCCGCGGCATCATCACGGAGTCCCCCGTCGAGGGCGTTGCGCACGGCGGCAACGGAAACAACACGCTCACGCGCCGACCGTGCACCTTGCTCTTGGGACGACCGCGACACTGTGCCGACAGTTCGCATCGGGAGCAGTCCGATGCCGAGGCCGCGTAGATCAACCGCAGATGCTGACCCTCGCGCCGCCTCTCAGCCTGTCGCAGCAGCGATCCGTTGGGGCAGCACAGCATGCCGTCCGCGGTCCACACGAAGTCGGTGCCCCCGAAGCGCCCCGTGCTTCGGCCGAAGGCGCGGCTGATGCGGCCCTGCGCGTGCGCGG
>JBILLI010000853.1:0-3244 GCA_044376155.1 Polyangiales bacterium | reverse complement strand
CACCCCCCTCACCATCACGCAGGCGATGGCCCTCGCCGGCGGCACCACGCGCGGCGCCAACGTCGACGCCATCGTGGTGCTGCGCCGCGGCGCCAACGGCCGCGACGAGCGCTACGAGGTCTCCCTCACCGACATCCTCGACGGCCACACGCAGCAGAACTTCACGCTGCGCACGGGCGACACCATCATGGTCCCCTGAGTCACGGCTGCGGGGCGGGAGACTGCCGCACAGCCGGGAGCTCCATCGACGCCCCCACCGCGGGCGGTGAGAACCGTCGCAGCCCGCTCGGCCCCGATACCAAAAGCGCCACCGCGGGGTCGTCGAGGTCCAGGTCAAAGACCACCCGCACGCGACGCATCGCCGTCGGCGTCGCCGCCATCACCGTGAGCGTCGCGTCACCCACACGGGCCTGCGCGCCCACCGCAGGCATCGGGCGACCGCTGCGAAAGAAGCGCGGGGTGATCCCTTCCACGAGTCCGCCCGTGGTGACCAGCGAGAGCGTGCGCGGCCCCTCGCGAAACACGTGCACGCGGCTCAGCGTCGAGCTCAGCACGAACCACCCGCGCACCCCGGGCAGCCCGCGCGCGAGGCGGGTGTAGCGCCCGAAATACACCTCCTCGGGCTCCGCGGCGTTGAGCAGGTAGACCGACGCCTCGGGCGCGACCTCGGGCAGCAGCGCATCGGCGCCCCGCCACGCATCGCGCGTCGCACGGAGGTGGATCCGCGCCCCCTGCCACGTGCCCCACGCGCGCACGGGCACATGCAGCAGCAACAGCCCTGCGAGGGCCGCCGCCCCGAGACCGCGACGAGGACCGTGCGCCACCAGCACGCCGAGCAGCACGGCCGACCAGAGCGACGCGCCGAGCAGCAGCCGCGCCGACAGCCACGCGGTCGAGACCACGGCCATCGACGCGAGGCCCGCGAGCAGCGCGCCTCGCAGCGGGCGACGCACCTCGGGGGCCGCCCCCGCGCCGCGCCACGCCAGCGCCACGAGCGCCATCGACGCGACCAGCACGGGCTCGCGGAGCCGCGTCGCCGCGCCGGGGAGGCGGGCCTCGACGCCGATGCCCGAGAAGAAGTCGGCGAGCATCGCGCCCCACACCCGCGGCAGCACGAAGAGCATCAAGAGGGGCTCGCGGCTCAGCTCGGGGTAGAGCACGCAGCCGCGCACGCCCGCGCCGAAGGCCCCCCGCGCGATCGCGTAGACCACGGCGAGACCGAGCAGTCCCAGGCGCACCGCGCGGCGACGCGCGACCCCGTCGGCGGCGGGGAACAGCGCCGCGGCCGGGAGGATCGTCCAGGCGTACTCGCCGAAGAGACACGCGAGCGCCGAGAGGCCGAGGCCCGTCGCGAGGTCACGGCGACGGCCCTGCTCGACGTACGAGAGCAGCGCGTGCACCGCGACGAGGCCGAGGGTGACGGCCTCCAGCGCGCAGCGGTTCGCGTGCCACGCGAGGGGTGTCGTGAGCGCGTCGTCGAGCGCGAACAGCCCGACGGCGACCAGCGCGGCCCCCTCGCCCACGCGGCGACGCAGCAGCGCCGCCAGCGCGAAGAGCAGGGCCATCACCCAGGCCACCGAGTGCATGCGCGCGACGGACCAGTGCCGCAGAACCTGGTGGTCCATCGCGACCAGCAGGCTCGCGAGGGGGCGGAACATCACCAGCTGGTAGTCGTCGGCGGTCCACCACGGGAGGGTGCCCTCGGCCCGCAGCGCCGCGCGGTCGGACGCGGTCCCGCGGGCGAAGGCGTAGTAGTCCCAGGGCGCGCGTCGACCGGGGTGGGTGCCCTCGGCCATCGCCGCCTGGACGTGGTCGTCGAGCGCGGGCGGGGCGATCAACGCGGGCGCGCGCACCAGCAGCGCGAGCGCACAGATCGCGAGGAGCGTGCGGCGAAAGCGCGTGCGGGTCCTCATGGGAGACGGTTCCGGGCGCGGGCGGGATCCACGGCGCGCGGAGGGTATCTCCGCCGCGACGACTCCGCGCGGGGAATAGCGCCGCGCGCGATGACACCGCCGCCGCCGCGGTGGCATCCTCCGCGCCGCCCCGATGCCCGCAGCCGCAGACATCCCGCCGGAGCGCAGCGTCGCGGTGCTCTCCCCCCTCCTCGCCGCCCGCGCCCTCGCGGTGCTCTTCGCCGCCGTGTGGGCCGCCCTCTCGTGGCCCGCCCTGCGCGACACGGTCACCACCCCGACGGGCCGCTGGCCGCTCCTCGCCTTCGCCCTCGGCGGCGCGTTGGGCCTCGCCCTCGCCCCCCTCGCGCGCTGGACCGACCGCGCCCTCCTCGCCCTGCCCCGCCGCGCGTGGCTGGCCGTGATGATCCTTCTCGGCACCGCGATCACCGTGTGGATCTGGTTCGGCCCGATGCACGGACAGGTGATCTCCAGCGACGGCTGCGTGTACCTCCTGCAGGGCCGCGCGGCCGCGCACGGCGACCTCGGCGTGCCCGTGCTCGCGCCGCGCATCGCCTTCGCGGTGAAGTTCCTCATCGAAGGCCACGACGGGCGGCTGCACAGCGTTTTCGTGCCGGGGTACCCCGTGTTCCTCGCGCCCTTCGTGCGCCTCGGGGTGCCGTGGCTCTCGGGCGTCGTGGTGGGCGCGGTGCTCACCTGGGCGCAGCACCTGCTCGCCGAGTCCGTCGACGACGACCCCTTCGTCGCGCGTCTCTCGCTGCTGCTCCTGCTCCCCTCCTTCGCGCGCGGCGTCGAGACGGCGGACCTCATGTCCCACGCCTTCGTCGGCGCCCTCGACGTGCTCGCGGTGGTGCTCGCCCTCCGCCTCCGCGCGTTGCCCCGCACGCGCGACCTCGCGGCCCTGGGGCTCTGCGTGGGGTGGGTCTTCTCCGCCCGCATGCTCGATGGCTTCGTGCTCGCCGCGGTGTGCGGCGTGGCGCTGCTCGGCCCGCTCCTTCGCCGACGCCTCCCGCTGCGCGGGATCTTGAGCGCGGCGCTGTGCTTCGCGCCCTTCGTCGCCCTCGTGGGCGCGCAGCAGCACGCGTGCACGGGCAACTGGCGGCGCGCGTGTGTGCTCGACTACGTCGCCCGCGGGGACCACCCCCCGACGTGCTTGCGCTTGGGCTTCGGCCGCGACGTCGGGTGCGCCGTGGAGCACCGCGGCGAGCGGGCCTCGTTCGGCGACGACGGCTACACCCCCGACGACGCGCTGCGCGTGGTGCGCGAGCGCACGGGACGCCTCAACGCCGAGACCCTCGGGCTCGGGCTCCTCGCGGTGGTGGCGCTGCTCGGCA
>JBILLI010000176.1:0-12014 GCA_044376155.1 Polyangiales bacterium | reverse complement strand
CCCGGGGTGATCCCGCGCTCGATCTGGCACTCGCGACGTCGGGCCGAGGCCACGGCGTCGCGGAACGCGCGGTTCCAGTCGGCCACCACGGAGGTGGTCACCGGGAGCATGTCGTCGGGGTAGTTCGCGGAGAGGTGGTAGACCACCGGGCGCACCTGCCGCTGGCGGTACGGCAGGCGGCACAGCCCGCGGTTGTCTCCGCGGGTCTGGGCCACGACGGTGTCGCAGGTGCTCTGCGGGTGCACCCGGGCGCAGTCGGTGTCGTTGGCGCAGCGGAGGTATTGGTCCCCGCAGGTGCGCGTGGCGACGTCGCAGCGCGCGGTGGCCGAGACCCCCGCGCAGTCGGTGTCGGTGCTGCACGCGCGGTCGCCGAGCACGTGCTCCAGGGCGCGTCGCGCGCAGGTGCCGCGGCCCGAGGCGCGCTGGGTGGTGATCACGCACACGTTGCCGTCGCCGCAGTCGGCGTCGCCGTCACACGCGCGGCCGAGGGAGGCGCCCACCGCGGGGGCGTGGTGGTGCACGAAGAGGTTGTGCCGCGTGGCGAGGTGGGTGCGCTCGGTGTCGAGCACCTGCGCGCGCACGGGGTCGAAGCCCACGCGGGTCACGTCGAAGAAGCCGAAGCGCTCCATGTCGAGGTGCGTCGGCCCGCGGTCGGTGGTCGGGGTCGTGGGCACCATCAGCGTGGCGGGCTCGTAGTCGCGGGCCTCGGCGCGGCGGAACGAGAGCCGCATCGTGACCTCGGCGGGGGCGCAGTCGAGGGTGCCCGAGAGGTCGTAGAGGGCGCAGAGCGGCACGAAGGGCTCTTCGTCGCCGAAGGACACCGTCTCGGGGTGCAGCACCGCGCGGTTGACCACGTCGAAGTACGCGAGGCGCCGGGTGGATCCGCTGCCCTGGTAATCAAACACCGGGCGGTTGGGGTCGTCGGGGGTGTTGGCGAACACGGGCACGGGCTCGGCGCGCACCTGCCCCCGCCAGCGCTCGTACTCCAGCGGCGAGCCGTACGACTCCACGAGGTTGCGGGACCAGTCCACCCGCACGAATTGCCGCTGAAACCAGGGGCGGTCGGAGGTGTTCTCTTCGACGACGTTGCTCTCTTCGCCGGTGCCCTCGTTGTAGCTCCGGCGCACGTCGAAGTGGCTGCGAATGGCGAAGGCCGCGACGATGGCGCCGCCGTCGGTGCTCTGGCCGATGCCGTTGGGCGCGCCGGGGGCGTTGCGCACGAAGGCGTACGCGCGCCGCGCGAGCAGGAGGTTCTCGGTGATCTCCCAGCGGACCTTCTCCAGCGGGGAGTAGTCCGTGACGCCGACGAAGCCGCCGGTGGAGGGCTTCGCGATGAGCGTGGTCTGCGTGTAGAACACGGGCTCGCGGGCGCGCATCGCCGGGGTGAGCGTCGCGGTCGTGGCGCCGTTGCGCAGCGCCGCGTACTCCACCGGGATGAGGTCGGACTTGTCGAGGAAGTCGGGCTGCACGCGGTTGATCGGCGTGCGCTCCTCGGCGCAGCGGGACGCGAGGGAGAGCGCGAGCACGCCCAGCCACGGGGCGCGAGAGACCTTGCGAGACATGAAGACCCTCCGCGCGCAGGCAGGTGCGCGCATGATCTCGTAGACGACCCGCGGGGGATGCACAAGACAGGGCGGGGCGCGTTGAGGCGCGTGGCTCAGCGCAGGTGGCGGCGGCGCCGCGGCCGAGGTGCCCCCGCGGCCCTGCGCGAGCGCGCGGTCGGCATCAGGACCCGGTTGATCTCCGCGCCGAGCAGCAGGGCCATGGTGGAGACCCACATCCAGAGCAGCAGCACGATGACCCCGCCGAGCGCCCCGTAGGTCGCCTCGTAGCGGCCGAACTGCTGCACGTAGACGCTGAAGCCCCACGACGCGACAACCCACACCAGCACCCCGACCACGGAGCCCGGCGTCACGGGCTGGCGGCGCGACCGCGCGTCGGGCAGGAGCTGGTAGAGCCCCGTCCAGGTCACCATGATGAGCAGCCCCGCGAGCGGCAGGCGCAGCCACGAGAGGGCGTCGCCGAGGGGGCCGCCGGTCCATCGCGCGAGGGCGGGGACCGCGATGGCGATGAGCGACGCGACGAGCGAGAGCAGCCCCACGCCGAGGGTGATCGCGACCGCGAGGAGGCGGCGCTTCCAGAAGGGGCGCGTCTCGACGACGTTGTACGCGCGGTTGAGCGCCGGGATGAGCGACGCGACGCCCGCCGAGGCCGACCAGAGCGCGCCGAGGAAGCTCAGCGTGAGCAGCCCCGTGGCGGGCTGTGACTTCAGCGCGATGAGCCGCTCGGAGACGATCGCGGTCACGTCGCGCGGCATCACCCGCGACACCTGGCGGACGATGTCCTCGATGGTCTCCCAGCTCACCACCTTGCTGAGCACGCCCACCACGAAGAGCAGAAAGGGGAAGAGCGCGAGCACGCAGTAGAAGGTCACCGTCGCGGCGACGTCGTCGACGTCGTCCTCGGCGAGCTCACGCCCCAGCGTCTGGAGAAACGCCCTCCACGAGATGTCGCGCCCCGGCCAGCGGACCTTCGCCGTCGCGCGCACCCGGCGGCTCACCCGGCCCCCCGCTTCACCGAGCGGACCGTGGCATGGGTCGCTCGCTGTCGGGCCGCGGGGTCGCATGAGGGGCCCGCGGGCAGCACGCGCCGCGCCGCGCTCGACGCCGAGCGCAGACCCCGCGCGATGGGGGGCATCGCGGTCTCAGGTGAGACGTCGCGTCACGGTCACCGACCGTCGGCCCCGTGCGCTCGCACACCCCCGCCGCGCGGTACGCGTCGTGCGTTCTCGGACGCGCGCGGCCACCACCACCTCCCCGCTGCGCCAGGAACCCATGTCGCAGCGCACCCGCGGTCGCGTCGATCTCCGCGCCGTCCTCCCCTTCGCCGACGCGGACCGGGCGTGACGGCCGAGACCGTCGCGCCGGGGCTCACCGCGGCCGAGGCCGCCGCACGACTCATCTCCGATGGCCCCAACGCGCTCGCCGAGCGCCCTCGCACCCCGTGGTGGAGGCACCTGCTCGCGCAGCTCGCCTCGCCGCTCATCTGGCTCCTCGCGGCCGCGGCGGCGGCGTCAGGGGCGCTCGGACAGCGGGTTGAGGCCGCGGCGATCCTCGCCATCGTGGCGCTCAACGCGCTGGTGGGCTTCGTGCAGGAGTACCGCGCGGAGTCGTCGGTGCGCTCGCTCCGTGCGATGACCGCGCCGCGCGCCCGGGTGCTCCGCGGCGGCGCGCAGGCCGTCGTGCCCGCGGCCGAGGTCGTGCGGGGCGACGCGCTCCTGTTGGAGCAGGGAGACATCGTCGCCGCTGACGCGGAGCTCACCGAGGCGCACCGCCTGAGCACCGTCGAGGCCGCCCTCACCGGCGAGAGCCTGCCCAGTGAGAAGTCCATCACGAAGGCCCCCGCCGACGCGCCGCTGGCCGCCCAGACGCACCGGGTGTTCATGGGCACCCCCGTCGCCACGGGCAGCGGCCGCGCCGTGGTGACCGCCACCGGCGCGCGCACGGAGCTCGGAAAGATCGCGACGCTCCTCGACACCGCCCAGGAGGCCCCCACGCCGCTGCAGGTGCAGCTCGCGCGCGTCGGGCGCTCGATGATGCTCGTGTGCCTCGGCGTGGTGGCGCTCGTCGCGGGGGCGGGGGCGCTCCGGGGGCGGCCGTGGCTCGAGCTGCTGGTGTCGTCCATCGCGCTCGCGGTGGCGGCCGTGCCCGAGGGGCTCCCCGCGGTGGTCACCATCGCGCTCGCGGTGGGCGTGCAGCGCATGGCGAAGCGGCACGTCCTCGTGCGCCACCTCCCCTCGGTGGAGACTCTGGGCAGTGTGACGGTGATCGTCACCGACAAGACCGGCACGCTCACCACCGGGCGCATGGTGCTGCGCGAGACCTGGGGCGACGCCGACGCGGTGCTCCGCGCCGCCGCGGCCGACGTCGACGCCTCCCTCGACGAGACGGGCGCGTGGGGCGTGGGCGACCCGACGGAGCTCGCGATCCTCGTGGCGGCGAAGGCCCGCGGGGTCAGCGCCCCGGAGATCGACGCCGCCAATCGCCGGGTGCGGGTGAACCCCTTCGACGCCGAGCGCAAGCGCATGAGCACGCTGCGCCGCGACGGGGTCTTGTACGTGAAGGGGGCGCCGGGGTTGATGGTCCCGCTGTGCGTGAGCGGCGCCGAGGGCGCGGAGGCCGCGGCGACGGCGATGGCGTCGAAGGGCCTGCGCGTGCTCGCGGTCGCGACGGGCCGCGGCGCGGAGGAGGCGGGGCTCACGCTCGTGGGTCTCGTGGGCATCGCCGATCCGCCGAGGCCCGAGGCCGTGCGCGCGATCGCCGAGGCGCGCGCCGCGGGCGTGCGGGTGGTCGTGGCCACGGGCGACGCGAAGGTCACCGCCGAGGCCATCGCGCGGGAGATGGGCATCGTGCGCGCGGGCGAGGAGGCCGCGGAGAGCGTGCACGCGCGCATCACCCCCGAGGGCAAGCTGCAGCTGGTGCGCGCGCTCAAGGAGAAGGGCGAGGTCGTGGCCATGACCGGCGACGGGACCAACGACGCGCCCGCCCTCAAGGAGGCCCACATCGGCATCGCCATGGGCATCGCGGGCACCGAGGTCACGCGCGAGGCCGCCGACATGGTGCTCGCCGACGACAACTTCGCCAGCGTCGTCGCCGCCGTGCGGGAGGGGCGGTCGATCTTCGACAACATTCAGAAGACCCTCGTCTACCTCCTGGCGGGCAACGCGGGCGAGCTCCTCACGCTGCTCGTCGCCGCGGCCCTGGGCCTGCCGCTCCCGTTGCTGCCCCTGCAGCTGCTCTGGGTGAACCTCATGACCGACGGCCTGCCGGCCCTCGCGCTGGTCACCGACCCCGCCGACGACGAGGTGCTCGCGCGCCCGCCGCGCCCGCCGTCCGCGCCGATGCTGGGCCGCGCCGAGTGGCTCGCCATCGGGGGGCGCGGGCTTCTGGTGGGCGGCGCGACGCTCGGCGCCTTCGCGTACGAGCTCGGGCACGACACCCTGCGGCACGCGCGCAGCACGGCCTTCGCGGTGCTGGTCTTCGCGCAGATCTTCAACGCCTTCGCGGCGCGGAGCCTCACGCGGACCTTCTTCTCCGTGGGCCCGTTCTCGAACCCGCGGCTGCTCGCGGTCTCGGCCGCGACGGTGCTGCTCCAGCTCGGGCTCATGGCCTTCGGGCCCACGCGGCGGCTCTTCGACCTCGGCCCCTTCAGCGCGCGGGTCGTGCTGATCGGGCTCGTCGCGGGCCTCGCGCCGATGGTCGTCACGGAGGTGGTGAAGGTCGCGCGCCGGGTGCGGACATGAGCGCGCGCGGCGTGCCGCTGTGAGAGGGGCCACGCCGCGCGACGACCACGGGGCGGGGGGCGCTACGGGCGCACGGTGGCGATGCGCGGAGAGGCGAGAGGCACCGGCGGCACGATGATCTCGACGCGGCGGTTGTTCGCGCGCCCCTCGGCGGTGTCGTTGGAGGCCACGGGGCGGGTCGCGCCGAGCCCGAAGGCCTGGATGGCCCCGTCGGGGATCCCGCGGGTGATGAGGTAGGCGCGCACGGTCTGGGCGCGCGTGAGGGAGAGCTGCTGGTTGGCGGCGGGCGCGCCGCGCGCGTCGGTGTGCCCCTCGACGATGAGCCCCCGCGCGCCCTGGTCGATGAGCGCGCGGGCGACCTGGTCGAGGCGGCGCTGGGCGATGGGCAGCAGGGTCGACTGCCCGGTCGCGAAGAGCACCTCGCCCGAGAGGGTGATCACCACCCCACGCTGCTCCTCGCGCACGCTGGCGACGCGGCGCAGGCTCTCCATCGCCGCCGCGGCCTGCCGCTCGGCGGCCTCTCGGCGCCCGCGCTCCTCGGTGAGCTGCGCCTGCGACTCGTTGGCGTCGAGCCGGGTGGTCTGGAGCTGCATCTGCGTCGAGGCGAGCGCGCGCTGCGCCGCCCCGAGGCTCTGGCGGGTGAGCGCGGCCCCGTCGCGTCGCGCGGCCTCGGCCCGCGCGTCGGCCTCGAGCATGAAACCGCGGGCCTCGACGGTCTGCGCGCGGCGCTCGGCGACGTAGGAGATGTCGCGGGTGGCGTCGGAGGTGGGCTCGGCGGCGAAGCTCTCCTCGGCGCGGGTGAGGTCCCCCTGCGCGTTGTGGAGGTCGACGAGCGCGAGCGTCGCCGCGGGGCTGCGGCTCGCGCGGCCGTAGGCGGCCCGGGCCTGAAGGAGCTCGGGAGGCGGCGTCGGCGTCGACGCGCAACCCGTGAGCGAAGCCGCGCCGAGGGCGCTGCAGAGTGCGAGGATCTTCATGTTCGTTCTCCGGTGGGGGAAATGGGGGTCAGGGCACGACGGGCGGTGACGACCGCGCGGCGCGCGCCTGGCGCTCTGCCTCGACGGCCGCGCTCTGCGAGACGCCGCGGCGGGTGAGCGCCATCGCGAGCTCGGCGTCGGCCTCCGCGCGGGCGAGGACGCGCTCCGCCCGGGGACCCTCGCCGCCGCGAGAGAGCCCCTCGGCCTGGGTGAACTGCTCCCGCGCGTACTGCAGGTGCAGCGCGGCGACGGGGTCGCGCTCGGCCCCGACCTCGCTCGCGGAGCGGATGGCGGCCTGCGTCGCGCCGAAGCGCTGCGTCGAGGCGGTGGTTCCGCCGCACGCCGACAGCAGCAGCGCCGCCGCAGCGGCGAGCACACAAAGCGTCGTCTTCAACATGGTGGGTGTCCCTCCCAGGGACCGACGCAGCACTCATCAAGCCCCGTGCCGACGGGGCGTGGCGCGGTTGTCTCTCGATGCCTCGCGCCGACGCGCGCGTCATCGCGTCTCTGTGTGGCGCGGGGGCACGCCCGACGCGGCGGCGGCGCGACCGCGGCACCGTCCCTGCTCTGCCCCTCGCACGGTGCGAGGTCTCGCGACGCGCACCTCCAACGCCTTGAACCCCCCGCGCGCGGCGCGCGTTGGGGGCTACGGGGCAGAGCGCGCCCTCACCGGGCGGCGGAGAGCAGCGACATGAAATTTCATTCGACGGCGACCCCGGTCGGCACGACCCCGCAGCGCGCGCTCGAGCTCCTGCGCGAGGGCAACGAGCGCTTCGTCAACAACCTCCGCGCGAGCCGCGACCTGCTGCAGCAGGTGAACGAGACGCGCGACGGCCAGTGGCCCTTCGCGACGATCCTCTCGTGCATGGATAGCCGCACCTCGGCGGAGCTGATCTTCGACCAGGGCCTCGGCGACATCTTCTCGATCCGCATCGCGGGGAACATCATCAACACCGACATCCTCGGCAGCATGGAGTTCTCGTGCAGGCTCGCCGGCAGCCGACTGCTCGTGGTGCTCGGCCACACGAACTGCGGCGCGATCAAGGGCGCCTGCGACCACGTGGAGATGGGGAACCTCACCGAGCTGCTCGCGAAGCTGCAGCCGGCGGTCTACCAGGAGCGCACCGTCACCGACCCCGCGGCGCGCACCGCGCGGAACAGCGACTTCGTCGAGAGCGTGGCGCGCATCAACGTGAGGCGCTCGGTCGTGGCGGTGATCGAGCGGAGCTTCATCCTCGAGCACCTGGTGCTGGAGCGACGCATCGGGGTCATCGGCGCGATGCACCACATCGACACCGGGCTCGTCGACTTCGACGAGTCCTCCGGCGTCTTCACGGACGAAGACGTCGCGCGGCTGCGCGGCGCGTGACGGCGCGCGAGGCGGAGGGGGTCAGCGCGGCACGACGGCGAGGTCGTTGATGCGCCAACGACCGCCCAGCGCGGAGGTGTCGAGCATCGTGCAGCCGGTGTTCACGCCCCCGAAGCGCCGCACGGCGTACTCCGTGCCGCTGAGCGCGCAGACCGCCGCCGCCTCGCCGGTCTCCACGGGCGACGCCACGGCCCGGGTGATCGCCGGGCACGCGTCGCTGCAGCGCAGGGTCGGGTTGAACACGTTGCTCTGCCGGTCGGACGAGACCGCCGAGTCGGCGACGTACACCACGGGCGTGGACCCGCCGCCCGAGAGCGCCAGCGCGTACCGGCCGCGGCGGTCGGCGCTGCGGTAGAAGGTCGCCGAGACGACGTTCAGGCGGTTGGTGATGAAGCCCGGCTGGGTCAGCGAGTGCAGGCCCATGCTGCCCGGGAAGGCCGCGAAGGCGTTGTGTCCGTTGCCCATGTCGGCGGGGCGGATCTGCGTGTACTGCCCCTGGTTGCCGGGGTAGGCCGTCATCCAGAGCACCGACAGGCCGAACTGCATGTTCTGCCGCCAGCTCTGCCGCTCGACGAGGTTGTTGCTGCGGTGGTCGAAGACCCGCACGCTGCCGACGGTGCCCGGGGGGCTCCCGCCGGTGAAGGTGTAGGCCACCGCGAAGGATCCCTGGCCGTTGGCCACGAGGTCGAACACCGAGCGCGGCTGCCCCTGCACGGCGACGTCGCGGATCGTCGCGCCGGTGTCGGCGTCAACCGCGCTCACCGCGTCTTCGTTCACCACGATGAGCTGCGGCCCGCTGAGGTCGGAGATGTTGTTGAACGCCACGCCCACCGCGCGGGGGTGGGCGATGGAGAGCCGGAGGTCCCCGCAGCGGCCGCCGCTCGCGTACGACCAGCGCAGCAGCCGCGCGTCGTTGTTGTCGAGGTTCTCGGCGACAGCGACGAGGTAGGGCGCGCGGCACTCGGTGACCACGGGGCCGGTGTCGGTGGGCGCGGGGCCGGTGTCGGTGGGCGCGGGGCCGGTGTCGGTGGGCGCGGGGCCGGTGTCGGTGGGGGCGCCGAGGTCCGTGGGTGGGGTCACCCGGTCGGGCGCGGGGCCGGCGTCGGGGAGCGTCGTGGCGCCGTCTTGCGGCGTGCGCAGGTACCCGTCGAAGGAGATGCTGCACCCGCCGAGCAGGGTGAGCGCAACGAGCGGAGACACGCGCGACAGGGCCGACATCGGCGCGAGTTGTTGCAGAACTCGGCGCCGCCGTCACGCTCGCGACAGCGCATCGGGGCTGCGCCCTCTGGCGCGTGAGTCTGGTAACATCCCGGGCCGTGCGCTTTCGACCCTATTTCGCCGCCCTGGGACTCACGGCCACGATGCTCGGCGCCGGCTCATGCTGGCCGGAGCTCGAAGACGTTCGCGAGGTGAACCTCGCGACGCACGTCAGCGACTGGCGCGACGAGGTGATCTACCAGCTCCTCGTCGACCGCTTCGCCGACGGCGACACCAGCAACGACCGGCGCGTCGACCGCACCGCCCTCGGGCGCTACCAGGGCGGCGACTGGCAGGGCGTCGAGGATCACCTCGACTACCTCCAGCGCCTCGGCGTGACCACCCTCTGGATCTCGCCCATCGTGCGCAACGTCGACACCGACGCGGGCTTCGACGCCTACCACGGCTACTGGGCCCAGGACCTCACCCTGCTCAACCCCCACTTCGGGGACCTCGCGTCGCTGCGCCGCCTCGTGCGCGCCTGCCACGCGCGCAACCTGAAGGTCGTGGTGGACATCGTCACCAATCACATGGGGCAGATGTTCTTCTACGACATCAACAACAACGGCCAGCCCGACGAGTACGTCTCGGGCGGGGGCACGCTCGACAACGACATCCGCCGGATCAACCCCGGCACCTCGCCCTCGACCCTCTACCGCGTCACCGAGTACGACCCGGACTTCAACGTGCGCGGGCGCATCCAGGGCTTCACCTCGCTGGGCCCCGCGGGCGACGCGCCCGTCATCTTCTTCAACCACCCCGACATCTTTCGCATCGTGCCGCGCACCGACATCCTCCCGTCGCAGGCGATCCTGGCGTCGCCGCAGGGGTATCACCGCCGCGGGCGCACGGTGACCTACGACGAGGTCAACAACCAGCCCGGGGAGCAGACCCTCAACGGAGACTTCCCCGGCGGCCTCAAGGACGTCGCCACCGAGGACCCTCGCGTGCGCGACGCCATGTTCGAGGCCTACTGGCGCTGGGTGCGGCTCACCGACATCGACGGCTTTCGCATCGACACCATCAAGCACGTCGAGCACGGGTTCTGGCAGAACTTCGCGTCGCGCATTCGCACCGCCGCGGCCGCCGCGGGCAAGCGCAACTTCCTCATGTTCGGCGAGGCCTTCGACGGCAACGACCGCCTCATCGCGTCGTACGCCAACCCCAACGAGATGGACTCGGTGGTGTACTTCTCCCAGAAGTACCGGGTCTTCGACAACATCTTCCAGTGCGGCAGCGGCAACACCCGCGACGCCGAGAACCTCCTGCGCGACCGGCTCACGGGCGGCTACTGGAACTCCACGCCGCAGCCCCTCGGCATCGGCCAGCCCCCGAACCGCATGCTGGTGAACTTCATGGACAACCATGACGTCTCCCGCTTTCTCTACGGGATGAACCCCACCATCGCGCCGAACATCGACAACGGGCGGTGTGACCAGCCCCTCGTCGACACCCGCAACCCCGCGGACGTCGCGCGCTTTCGCCCGCGGCTCCTCGCGGCGCTCACCTACCTGCTCACCGAAGACGGCATCCCGGCCATCTATTACGGCACCGAGCAGGACTTCACCGGCGGCAACGACCCGGCCAACCGCGAGCGCCTCTGGGACACGAACTTCGACGTCACCGAGGTGCGCAACGGGCAGCCCACGACCTTCGCGTGGACCCGCCGTCTCCTGGGGATCCGCCGGGACTACAGCGCCTTCCGCCGCGGGACCATGGCGTTCCGGTACACCACCGACCACGTCGGCGCCGAGCCCGACGCGGGGATCATGGCCTACGAGCGCGTCGACGGGGCGAACTACGGGCTGGTGGTGATCCACGCGAAGAGCGGCGAGGGCGCCACCACCGATGGGACGAACCCCATGACCGTCTCGGCCGCGCCGGGCACGGAGCTGGTGAACCTCATGCCCGACGGTCCGCGCACGGTCACCGTGGGCGCGGGCGGGGCCGTGACGGTCTCGCTGGGCCCGTGGCAGAGCGCGGTGTTCGTGCCCCGCGCGCAGGTGCGATGACCCGACGCCGCGTGCGCCTCCTCGCGGGTCTCCTCCTCGCGTGCGCCTGCGGGCCGCGGCGCCCGACCCTCCCGCCGCGCCCCGCGCAGTGTGCCTCCGAGACCGTCGCCGGGCTGCGCACGCGGGCCGTGGCGTGGTCCCAGGGGCGCTGGGTGGCGGCGATCCCCGAGGGGCAATCGCTCGCGCTGCGCGCCTTCAACGACCGCGGCGAGGTGCAGGGCGACGCCCGCGGCGTGCTCGACGAGGCCGTGCGCCCGCAGGACGTCTGCGTCTGCCCCACCGCCACGGGTGTGCTCGTCGCCGCGGCCACACGCCTGGGAGACCTCCGCGTGCTCGCGGTGGAGGGCGACACCGTGCGCGAGGCCGAAGACGCCCGCGTGAGCACCGACGGCGACTTCGCCCTGGTGCCGCGCCCCGACGAGCCCTCGCGCCCTGCGGGGCTGTTCTACCAGCACCGCGGGCAAGCCCTGCTGCGCCTCGTCGACCGCGACGGCGCCCCGCGCGCGCCCGCCGCGTGCCCCGCGGGGCTGTCACCGCGCGCCGTGGTGGCGTGGCGAGACACCTTCATCGCCGCGACACACCGCGACGGGATCACCCTGCTCGTGCTCGACGACGCCTGCCGCGTGCAGCGCCGGGTGACGGTGTCGCGCGACCCCGTCGAGGCCCCCCCCGCGGTGGCCGCCGACGTCGACGGCGCGGTGGTCACCTGGACCACCGACCGCGCGTGGATCGCCGGCGTCGACGGGGAGGGGGCGCTGCGCATCCGGCCCACGGCGCTGGAGCCCGACACCGCCCACGCGGGCCTCGTGCTCGCGCCCGACGCGCGCGGTCGCCGGGCCGAGATCCGCGTGATCGCCCTGCGGCGCAACGAGATCCAGTCGCGCATGGAGCTGTATCGCTTCGACCCGCGGGGCACCCTGCGCGACGTCGGCGGGCTCACCGCCGCGCCGTCGATGCAGGTCACGGGCGTCGCCGAGGACCCCTGGGGCGGGGCGATGATCGCGTGGGGACGTCCCGAGGCGCTGGTCTCGGGCACCACGGCCGGGCGTGCGCTGCCGTTCTTCTCGCGCGTGTGCCCGTAGCGTCAGCCGCGCGACCGC
>JBILLI010000852.1:0-3248 GCA_044376155.1 Polyangiales bacterium | reverse complement strand
TCGGGGCCGGGACGTCTTCGGCGACGGGGACGTCCTCGGTGACGGGGACATCGCTGACGACGGGGACATCCTCGGGGATGGGTGTGTCGTTGGCGATGGGTGTGTCGTCGGTGATGGGTGTGTCGTTGGCGACGATCCCCGCATCGGCGGGCGGAACATCGGCAGGGACGAGGGCAGGGCTCTCGCCGCAGCCGACGGTCAGCGCGAGGGTCAGCAGCGTGGAGACGACGGGGACTCTGAGGTGCTTCATGCAGCGCTCCGGCAATGGGGGGGCCCTCGCGCGCGTCGCGACGACGGCGCAGGGGAGCGCACGGACGCGGCGACCGTGTGGGGTCGTGACGCGGCCGGCGCGTGCGGGGTGTTTCAGACGCGTTTGGCCGGGCGATGGGGGACCCGTCACAGAAATCGTGCGCGGCGCTCAGCCCGTGGGGTCGCGGGCGATGGTCGCGCGCTCGACGCGGTGGAGCACGAGCTCTCGCGGCGCGTTCTTGTCGAGGTCGTCGCAGCGCAGGCGGGTCTCGCCGCGGTCCATCAGGACTCCGCGGATCCGCACGGTGCGCTCGGTGACCTCGCCTCGCGCGCTGCGGTAGCGCACACGCAGCGGGAGCTGCTCGAACCACGCGCGCTCCACGGCGGCGCGCACGGCGTCAGGGACCGCGGGCGCGGGAACGCCCACGTATTGCAGCGCGCTGAGGTGCGTGAGCATCTCCCGCTGCGCCGACGCGCCGAGCGCCGCGCGCACCTTCTCCGCGGCCGCGTCGAGGGTGCGGGTGAAGGGCACGAGGCGCATCTCGGCGACCTGCCGCGCCACGGAGATCAGCACCGCGGCCTCGCGCGCGGTGAAGTTCACCGGGGCGAGGGTGTAGTCCCGGTCGAGGGCGTAGCCCCCGCCGCGCCCGCGCTCGGCGCCGACGGGGAGCGAGGCCGCGCGGAGGCTCGCGAGGTCGCGGTACATGGTCCGCACGGTGACCCCGAAGCGCGTGGCGAGGGCCTCGGCGGTGACCCCGGTGCGGCGGCTGCGGAGGTGCTCGGCGATGGCGAAGAGGCGCTCCGTGCGACGCATCGCAGGAGCGTGGCGCCCGGCGCGGGATCGCCGCAAGCCCGACGCCGAGGGGGTCGCCCGAAACGACCTGACACAAGGCTGACAGTGCGCCGTCGCCGGATGCATCTCCGAAAGGGACACCGACGTGCACGAGACCGTCCCCTCAGACCGCCCCCCAGACCGCCCTCGCTGTTCTGCCTCAAGGCCCACCGCGCGCAGCGGCTGGCAGGTCTGCGCGACGAACGTCGGCACGGCGGTGACACCTCGCTCAACCGGTTCCTCGTGCGTGTCGGAGTGCTCGCGGTGAGCGCGGGGGGCTGGTTCGAGGCGCGGGCTACTCGCCGTGCTCGATCTGCGTCTCGTCGATGCGCACGAGACGTCGGGACGCGCCCGCGGGCGAGAGGGTCAGGCGGATCCGGTGGTCGTTGCCGGTGAAGCCCTCGACGAAGTCGGGCCCCTGCTCGAAGCTCTCGCTCCCGACGAAGCGCTCGAGGGCGTGGCGCAGCGTGTCGCGCACGAACGCGGGCGTGCGCTGGGCCGCGCGCACCACGCGGCAGCTCTGGGGCACCGCGGGGGTCCCCTCGGTGGCGGTGCAGAACTGCAGGTCGGCCGCGAGGCGGGACAGCAGCATCGCGTCGGTGGCCTCGGCGAGGGAGGCGCCCACGCTCAGCGCGCTGCGCGTCGCGAGCGCCTCGGCGGTGAGGTTGTTCGTGACCGGCACGCGCGTCGGCACCTCTGCGAGCGAGGCGACGCCGTCGAAGGTGGCGCCGAGTCGCTCCTCGAAGACGTAGGGCGCCTCGGCCCGCACCGCGACGGCCCGCACCGAGGGCAGCTCGTGGGGGTCGCTGTAGCGCACGAAGAGCAGGGGCACCCGGGAGGGGGCGACGGTGTGAAACGCCATCTCGCTCGGCTCGGCGCGCAGGAGCATCCCCTCGGGGTTGAGCCACGCGTCGACGCCCGGGCGGGCGACGTGCAGGCGCCACGTGTGCCGCGGGCCGTCGACGTGCTCCACGGCCACGACCTGGGCGCCTTCGAGGCCGGTGATCTCGGTCACGCGGAGTGCGCCGCGGACGATGGCCGTGGGCGTGCTGCGCCGCGCGAGCAGGAGGCCCTCGGCCTGCGCGCCGACGGCGAGGATCGGCGGGGGCGGCGCGTCGACGGCGACGGGGGTCGGCGCGGGCGCGGACGTCGGGGCCCTCAACGGGGCCGTGGGCGAGCGCGGTGACGCGCACGCGACGAAGGTCGCAGAGAGGATCACGGCGAGGCGGACTCGTGTGGGGAGGAGCATGCGCCGTCGATGAGATCCACACGGGGCGCGTCGGCGCAACCTCCGCCGCCGGCGACCGTCGGCGCGGGAACGCCGCAAGCCCGACGCCGAGGGGGCGCCCGAAAAAAACTGACACAAGGCTGACAGTGCGCCGTCGCAGGATCTCTCTCAGAAAGGGACACCAACGTGCACGAGACCACCCCCCAGACCGCCCCGCAGACCACCCCCGCCCTCACCCTCTGCGAGCTCTCCGACGCGGGCCCCTGGGGCCTGGAGAGCTTCTCGCCGTTCTGCCTCAAGGCCCACCGCGCGCTGCGGCTGGCGGGGCTGCGCTACGATCGTCGGCACGGGGCCCAGCCTGCGTCGCACCGGGCGATGAACCCCCTGGCGCAGGTGCCCGTGCTGCTCGTCGACGGGCGCCCCGTCGCTGACTCCACGGAGATCCTGCGGGTGGTCGACGGGCTCTCGGGGGGGGCGTTGGTGCGCGGGCTCGACGCGCGGGCGCGCGCCGAGGCGTGGTGCTGGGAGGAGCTCGGTGACACCGCGCTCAACGGGTTCCTGGTGGCCGCGCGGTGGGCCGACGAGGACAACTGGCCCGCGGTGAAGTCTGCGTATTTCGCGGGGATGCCCGCGCCGGTGCGGGCCGTGGTGCCCGCGGTGCTGCGCCGCAACGTGCTCCGCGCGCTGCACGCCCGGGACGTGTGGCGGGCCGGGGCGGCGGCGTGCTGGCGCCGCTTCGACGTCCTCCTCGATGACCTCGACGCGCGCGCGCCCGCGGAGGGCTTCTGGATGGGACCGCGGGTGACCGTCGCGGACCTCGGTCTCTTCGCGCAGCTCCACGGGCTGCGCACCGACCTCACGCCCGCGCAGCGCTCCGCGGTTGCCCGCCGCGCCCGTCTCACGGCCTGGCTCGACCGCGTCGACGTCGCGACCCGGGGG
>JBILLI010000851.1:0-3250 GCA_044376155.1 Polyangiales bacterium | reverse complement strand
CGCTGCCGACGACGAGCAGGCGGTGGCGAGGGTCCGTGACGGCGCGGCGCGCGACGAGCACCGCGGCGGCCAGCAGGCCCGGGAGGATCAGCGGGTGAAAGAGCACGAGCTGCCCCACCGCGAGCCGGGCGGCGTGGTGCGCGTACGCGCCCTCGGCGCCGGTGGGCATGCGGTCGACGAGGTGGAGCTGCAGCGAGGGCCAGTGGTGCTGGAGGTTCCACCCGATGACGGGCGCAGCGAGGAGCAGCGCGAGCGCGCCGCCGAGGTACAGCGACGGGCGGCGGAACCACCCGCGGGTCTCGCGCGACGTCGCGAGGTACAACGCCGCCACGGGCACCGCGAGGACCGCCGTGAATTTGCACAGAAACGCCACACCCACCGCCGCCCCCAGGGCCAGCGGGCGCCAGGCCGCGCGGTCGACCCCGAGGCCATGGAGGCTCCAGAGCACCAGCACCCAGAGCGGCAGCAGCGGGCCCTCGGGGTTGGCGATGAAGCCCGTCGCGCTGACCACCGGGAGCGCCGTCGCGATCACCACCGCGAAGAGCCCGGCGCGGGGCGTGAAGAGGTCGCGGGTGAAGCGGTAGAGCAGCGCTGCGAAGGCCATGCCGCAGAGCAGCGGGCCGAGCCGCACGGCCATCGCGGAGTCACTCGCGCGCGTGGTGAGCCCGATCATCCACGCGATCATCGGGGGGTGGTCGTAGTACGACGCCGACGGGAAGCGCGCCCACGCAGCGTAGTACGCCTCGGTGTCGGTGAGCCCCAACGGACGAATGAGGTACAGCCGCGCGAGCGCCGCGCCGACCACCACCGCGGTCGCCGCCGCGCCGTTGTGAGCGTGCGCGAGCGGCACGGGGAGCGAGGCATACCCCGGGTTCGCGTCGGCGGTGGTCATCGCGCCGCGGGTGCGCAACATGCGTGCCGCGTGACCCCGTCGGTGACGCGCGCGACCCCACCGTGCGCGCCACACCTGAGGCGCTTCGCCACGTCGCGCGAGGCGGATCCCTTCGTCAGGTGATGGCGCCGCCCGCGCTCGGGTAGGCTCGCGCCCATGTCGTCGACCCCCCTCGTCGGCCGTGACGACCTCCACCGCGAGGTCCTGCGCGCGCTCGCTGCGGGCGAGCGATTGCTCACCCTGCGCGGCCCGCCCGGCGTGGGCAAGAGCCGCCTCGCGCGTGCGATCTCCGCCCGCCTGCGCGAGCGCGGGGGTGTGGTGATCGAGGCCGTTGTCACCTCAGGGGATGACCGCGCCGCGCTCCTCGCGCGCCTCGCCGCGGCGGCCGGGCTGGCGACGCCCGGCGCGCATGACCCCGCCGCCCTCGACGGCATCGCCCGCGCCCTCGACGACCGCGGCGCGGTGCTCGTGCTCGACGGCGTCGACGCCGTGCAGGCGCACGTGGCGTCGCTGGTCGATGACCTCTGCGACGCCACCGAGCGCCTCGCGGTGGTGGTGTGCGCGTGGCAACGACTCGGGGTCGCCCACGAGCGGGTGATCCCCGTGACGCCGCTCGTGCGCGACGACGCGGCGGCGCTGCTCGACCACCGACTCGCGCGCCTCGCGGCCCCCGCGCGACCCTCGGACCGCGAGCGAGACGCGCTGCTCGCGTGGGCGGGCGGGCTGCCGTTGGTGCTGGAGATCCTCGCCGCGTGGGTGGCCTCGCTGGGCGCGGCGCGCACGCTGGAGAGCCTCGCGCGCGAGGGCCTCGGGGATGACACGCTCGACCGCACGCTCGACGCCGCGTGGACGCGCCTCGACCCGCCGCTGCGCGACGCGCTCGCCGCGCTGAGCACCGCCCGTGGGTCGTTCGACGCCGACACGGGCAGCGCGTTGCTGGGCCCCGACGCGCCGACCGATGCCCTGCGACGGCTGGTCGATGCGTCGCTCGTGGAGCGCGCCGACGACGGCGACGAGACCCGCTTTGCGCTGCTGGATTCCGTGCGGGACCACGCCGCCCGTCGCGCCCGCACCGGGGGCACGGAGCACGCCCTGCGCGAGCGACACGCGGAGGTCTTTGCGACGCGCCCGCGCCCCCGTGAAGACCACCCGGCGGCCTGGCGCGACCTCTCTCGCGCGCGGGAAGACCTCCTCGCGGCGTGGTCCTGGAGCCTCGCGCGAGAACCCGCGCGGGCGGCGTCACTCGCCGTCACCCTGGACCCGCTGCTGGTCACCCAGGGCCCGGTCGCCCTGCACCGCGAGGTGCTCACCGAGACCCTCCGCGCGCTGCCCGACGACGACCCCTCCGTCGCGCGCGTCGACCTCCTGCTCGCGCTCGGCCGGGCGCACCTCATTCGCGGGCGCGCGGCCGATGCAGAACCCTTGTGGCGCAAGGCCTTCGCACGCGCCGAGGCCCTCGAAGACCTTCCCCGCGTGGGGCGTTGCGCGGCCTGGCTGGCCTTTGTCGCCCGCGCGCGCGGCGACCTCGACGCGGTGCGCGCGTACGCGTCGCGAGCCCTCGACGTCGCGGCCGCGACCCGGGACGCGCGCCTGCTCTCCTCCGCCGAGCAGGCCGCCGCGCACGGATGCTTCGTGGCGGGTGACCTCGACGGCGCCGTGCAGGGCTTTCGTCGCGCCGTCGCCGCCGCGCGGGTCGCGAAGGCGCCGCGGCTCGCGGGCATCGCGCTGACGAACCTCGCGTGGCTGCACCTCGAGGGCGGTGACGCGCCCGCGGCGGCGGCGCTCAACGCCGAGGCGCGCGCGGCGCTGCGCGAGAGCGGCGACGCGTTTCACACGATCCGCGTGGACATCACCGACGGGATGCTGGCGCTGCGCGCGGGGCGCCTCGACGCGGCCGACGCGGGGCTCACCGACGCGTACGCGCGGGCGGTGGCCTTCGACGACCTCGACGGCGCGATGGAGGCGCTGGAGGCCCTCGCGCACCTCGCGCACCGCCGTGGTGACCTCGCGCTGGCCGCGCGGCGGGTCGAGGAGCTCGAGGTGCAGCTGCGCTTCGTGAGCGACGTGACCTGGCCCCCGCGGCTGGCCCGGGTGCGTGCGGCGGTGTGTGTCCCTCGCGCCGCCGCGCCCGCGCTGCGGGTGTCGCGCGACGGGACCGTGCTGCGCCTCGGCGGGGCGCCGCAGGACCTCTCGCGCAGAGGTCCCCTGCGTCGCGTGCTCGTGGCGCTGGTGGCGGCGCGCGTGGATCGTCCGGGCGAGGCGCTCACGGCCGCGGAGGTGCTGGCCGCGGGATGGCCCGGCGAGCGGATGTTCCCCGAGTCGGGCGCGGCGCGGGTGTACATGGCCGTGCGCCGACTG
>JBILLI010000849.1:0-3252 GCA_044376155.1 Polyangiales bacterium | reverse complement strand
AGACGCGGATCGAGCGTGAGCGGGAGCACCACGGACTGCAGCACGGGCAGCGGAGCCTCTCCCAGGGCCGCGAAGAGCGCGCCGCGCACCAGGGCGTCATCGCTCCCCGCCGCGCGGTCGATGACCACACGCGCCGCGGCCTCGTCGGCGCCCCGCAGGTGCATCGCCACACACGGCGCGATGAGTTCGGGCGGGAGCGCTCCCCCGGAGAGGTACGCCGCACCCAGGCGCGCGCCCTCGCGGAGCACCCCGGGGTCGCGCGCGTCGAGGCCGAGAAACGACGCGAGCCGCGGGCGCAGCGCGGTGCGCCCGGGGGCCTCGCCCGCACGGCGCGTCCAGCCCAGCGCGCGCATCACGGCGAGGTACGGACGCGCGGCCTCGGCGCGCATCCCTGGGAGCGTAGCGGGCGTGCCGTGCACGTCGAAGATCCTGCGCCAGAGGTCGAGGGAGGCGACGCCCACGTGCTCCCCGGGGTCGGTGGCGGCGCGGGCGAGCAGCGCGCGCACCTGCGCGAGGCGCAGCACCCCCGCGGCGAGGAGGGCCTGCGCATCGCCCACGAGCGCGAGTCGTTCGCGCTCCGACAATCGCGCCCAGCCGTCGCGCACCAGGGCCTCCCAGTCGGGCCGCTGCAGCGCGCTGCGGTAGTACCCCTCGCCCTGCGCGTTGGGGATGATCCACGGCGGGCACGGCCCCGGGAGCGGGACCTCGTTGTGGGTCCCGTCGATGAGGGCGCACGCCTGCTCCAGGGCCGCGCCCCGCCCCGGGAAGCGCACGCACACCGGCACGGACCACGCGCCCGCGCGGGTGTCGCTCCCCGCGGGCAGCCCGAAGCGTCGCTGCGAGACCCGCACGTGAGACTGCGCCCCGCGGCACACGCGCTCCATCGCGAGCACGGGCGCGCCGGGCTGCTCCACGAAGTCGCGCACCACGCGCTCCACGGGCTGCGTCGGGGCGGCGGCGCGGAGGGCGGCGAAGAGGTCCTCGCTCACGGCGGTGCCGTGGTCGTGCGCCCGGAGGTACGCGCGAATGCCGTCGCGAAAGGTGTCGTGTCCGAGCCAGCGCTCGAGCATCGAGAGCACCGCGGCGCCCTTCTGGTAGACGGTCACCGAGGACCCTCCGCGCAGGTCGTCGTCGGTGGCGATGGGACGTCGCACGGGCACCGCCGAGGCGAGCGCGTCGGCGCCGAGCGCGCCGTGGGTGCCCAGGGTCTGCGCGATCACCCGCTGGTGCGAGGGAAAGACCTCATCGGTGGACCACGCCGCCGCCCACGTCGCGAACGACTCGTTGAGCCAGATGTCGTCCCACCACCGCAGGGTCACGAGGTCGCCGAACCAGTGGTGCGCGAGCTCGTGGGCGAGCACGTGGTCCATCGCGCGGACCTGGTCCACGGGCGCGTCGGGGCGCAGGAGCAGGAGCGGCTCGCGAAAGGTGATGGCCCCGGCGTTCTCCATCGCGCCCGCGGCGAAGTCGGGCACGGCGATGAGGTCAAGCTTGGGGTACGGGTACGCCCGCGCGAAGTACCGCTCGAAGGCCGCCACCAACGGCCCGGCATCGTCCAGGGCGCGCCCCAACAGCCCTCCCCGACCGCGCGCGGCCACACCCCGCAGGGGGATCGGGGTCGTGCGGCTCTCATTGGGCGCCAAGGGTTCATGCGTCACCACGTCGAGCGGTCCGACGGCGAACGCGAGGAGGTACGTGGGCAGGGGTTCGGTGGGGGCGAAGCGCACCGCGCGGAGGTCGTCGGGGCGATCCTCGGCGGAGAGTTCGGGGGTGTTGGTGACGGCGACCTGCCCGCGGGGCACCACCAGGGTGATGTCGAACGGGGTCTTGAAGCGCGGGTCGTCGAAGCCCGGGAACGCCCGTCGCGCGCTGAGCGCTTCGAACTGGGTGAACGCGTAGGAGTCACCCCCCGTGTCGACGCGGTAGAGCCCCTCAAGGTGGCGGTTGAAGGGCGCGGTGTAGCGAATGCGCAGGCTCACCTCGCCCGGGCCCTGGGGCTGCGACCAACGGAGGGAGTTCATCCCCGGGCGTTGACCGGGCACCCAGCGCGCGGTGAGGAGCTGGTTCCCGCGCACCTCGGCGGAGGTCACGTCGAGGTCACGCCCGTGGAGCCACACGCCGAAGGTCGGCGCGTCGAGCCGCACCTGGATGTGCACCTCGCCCTCGAAGTGATCCCGCGCGGGGTTCACCGTGAGCGCGAGGCTGTAGCGCAGCGGGGTCGCCCCGGCCGGGAGGGGCCCCGCGGGCTCGGGTCCGAGGTCCACCTCGGGGGTCGGCGGGGGCGCGACGGCGACCGCGGTGCGCGGGGGCGGCGGGGTCGGCGTCGCGGCGCGGACGCACCCGAACAACCCCGCCAGGATCCATCCGTGCCGCCTCACGCGCGCCTCGCCCGCCACTGGTCGAGTCCTTCGCGGGCCTTGCGGCGCAGGGCGTTCTGCACCGGCGGGAGCCACCCCAGGAGCACCCCGGTGAGCCCCATGGCCTGCGCCATCCACGCGCGCAGGTCGAAGGTGTCGTCGTGGGTGGCGATGAGCCCGTCGCGGAAGGTGAAGCGCGCGTCGATGACGTTGTGCACCTTCTTGCCCGTCTGGCTGAACGTGTACCAGGCCTCCCAGTGCGCGCTGCCGCCCGCGTCGTCGGCGCGCACGTCGCGAAACTCCACCCGCAGGTCCTTTCCGCGGGCGCAGAGCATGCGCCACATGTCGCCCGGGAGGGGGCCCTGGAGGTCGGTGAACACCGGGTCGCTGAAGCGCGCGTCAGGCGCGTAGCAGCGCGCCATCGCTTCGGCGTCCTTCGCTTGAAATGCCGTGTAGAAGCGCTCGATGAGGGCCGCGTGGGGGTGCATCGCCGGGGATGCTGCGCGCGATGTGCGCGGCGGGTCAACGGCGAGGCGCGCGGCGTGAGGGCGCGCGTGCGCTTGCGACCGCGCGCGGTGGGTACGACGTGGTTGGCCCCTGGACGAACGTCCGCGCGATGATGGCGACGGTCGGAAGGGAGCTGCTGGGTGAACTGCGCCAACGGCTCACGACCGTCATGGATCTCGCTTCGCATCCACGTCGCGAGCCCACCGGCCTCGCCTCTACGCGTAGCTCGGTTCGGCACACATCGCTGATCGCACTTTGTACCGAGGCGAACTCGCGGTGCGCGGCCCCCTTCCCCGGCCCTTCCCCCGCCTCGGGGGAAGGGTGGCAAACCGCGGCATCAGGAATGGTCCAATCGTCTCAGAAGGCCTGGGATGCAACGCACTTCGCC
>JBILLI010000850.1:0-3252 GCA_044376155.1 Polyangiales bacterium | reverse complement strand
CGCGGGTGAAACGTTGGTGAAACGAGCGAAACGTGTTGGGGCGGCGTGGATCTCGTCGCTGCCGGGCGTCTCGCTGGGCTCAAGGATGGCCAGGGGATTGCAGCCGAGCAAGCCGTACGCCTGCGCCCGCGCGAGGGAACTGCTGCGATGGAACTCGTTCTCGTGTACCCGATCTCGCTGGCGGTGATCTCCGCCGCGGTGGCGCTTCTGGAGCGCCTGTTCCCGTGGCGCAAGTCACAGCGGCAGCTTCGGACGTGGCTGTGGTCCGACGCGGTTCACCTGGTGTTCAACGCGCACTTCCTCGGGGTGATCCTCTACGGGATCGCGACGCGCTGGGTGCTGCCGTCCTTCGACCGTGCATTGAGCGACGCGGGGCTCATGCCCCTCGCGTATCGCAACGCGGCGGCGGGGTGGCCGCTGTGGGCGCAGATCCTCGTGGCCCTCTTCGTCGTCGACTTCGTGCAGTGGTGCATCCACAACCTCCTGCACCGGGTGCCCTTCCTCTGGGAGTTCCACAAGGTCCACCACTCCGTGAAGGACGGGGAGATGGACTGGATCGTCTCGTTCCGGTTCCAGTGGGCCGAGGTCGTGGTCTACAAGACCATCCTCTACCTCCCGCTGGCCTTCTTCGGCTTCAGCGCGCAGGCGCTGCTGTTTCACGCCGTCTTCGGCACGATCATCGGTCACCTGAACCACGCCAACCTCGACCTCGGTCACGGCGCCTGGCGGTACATCTTCAACAGCCCCCGGATGCACCTCTGGCACCACTTCTACGAGGGCGACGAGAAGACCACGATCAACTTCGGGATCATCTTCAGCATCTGGGACTGGGTCTTCGGCACCGGCCGCATGCCCGCCGATCCCCCCTCGAAGCTGGGCTTCGCGGGCGTCGAGACCTTTCCCAACGACTTCTTCGGGCAGGCGATCTGGCCGCTCCAGCGCCTGCTCCCCGCCGCCGCGCGCCAGGGCGCCGTGCCTGCCGCGCTCGGGATCGCCGCCCTCGCGGGCCTCTGGATCGCGCACCGCCCCGCCGTCCGCGAGATGCCCCCGCTGGTCCTTGGCGAGTCGCTCGCGTCGTCGCAGCCGAGCACCCACGCCGCCGACGCGTCGGGCTACGCGCGCAGCGCCGCCGAGGCCGGGCTCGCGCTCCGGCGCTTCGGCGCCGAGGCCCGCGCGGCCGGGTTCGCGCACCCCGAGTACGCCGTGAGCGTCGCCGAGCTCGCCCAGGCCCTGGGCTCGCCGAACCTCGTCCTGCTCGACCTGCGCCCGGCGCGCCGCGTGGCCGAGGGGCGCATCCCCACCGCGCAGCCGATCTCCATCAACGACTTCTCCGACGACCGCACCATCCCGGGGATGCTCGTGGTGCCTGACGACCTGCAGTCCCTGCTGCGCGCCCGGGGCGTGCGACGCGACTCCACGGTGGTGCTCTACGGCGACGGCGGACCCGAGGCGTACCGGCTCTTCTGGGCGCTGCTCACCACCGGCGGGCTTCGCACCCGCGTGCTCGACGGCGGGCTCATCACCTGGAAGGCCGCGGGGCACCCCGTGGCCGGCGGCGCGCCCCGCGCGGTGACCCCGGGCGACGTGTCCCTCACACCCCCAAGCACCGCGCCGCGCGCGCTCTGGGCGCACGTCGGACCGCTCGTGCAGCAGGGCGCGCTCCTCCTCGACACCCGCACCCGCGAGGAGTACCTCGGCACGCGTCAGCACGAGCACGCGGCGCGCAGCGGCCACATCCCCGGCGCCGTGAACCTGCCGTGGAAGAGCATCCTCCGTGGCGCCGAGGACCCGCGGCTGCTCGCACCCGCGCAGCTCCGCGCGCTCTTCGCCCCGCTGGGGGTCGCGCAGCGCCCGCACATCATCACCCAGTGCCAGTCGGGCAACCGCTCCGCGGCCGTCTTCTACGCGCTGCTGCAGACCGGCATCGAGCCCGAGCGGCTCACCAACTACGACGGCTCGTGGGCGGAGTACAGCCGCCTCGACCTCCCGATGCGCACCGGTGAGCAGCCGTAGGCGCGCGGCGCTCTCCATCGCCCTCATGGTCGCGGCCGCGGCGTGCGCGCGCCCCCGCCGCGGCCCCCTCCCCGCGCAGCCCCGCGGCGTCGCCCTGGGGCTCTTCGCGTCTGACCCCCGCTACGACTACGGGATGCTCCTCCGCGAGGTGGCCGACCTCGGCGCGCGCGACGTGATGCTCGTGGTGCCCCTCGCGCAGCCCGACATCGACAGCCCCGCGCCCTCGGTGGCCGTGCCCGCGCACCGCGTCGAGCGCGCGCTCGGTCAGGCCCGGGGGCTGGGTCTCCGGGTGGGGGTCATGGTGATCGTCGAGCTCCGCGCGGCGCCGCCGGGTCAGTGGCGCGGGCAGCTCCGTCCGTCCGACGGCGCGACGCGGTGGTTCGGCGCGTACGGCGCCGCGCTGGTCGAGCTCGCGGCGGTGTCACAGCGGCAGGGCGCGGCGCGCTTCGGCGTCGGCAGCGAGCTGGTGTCGCTCGAGCC
This sequence comes from Polyangiales bacterium, assembly GCA_044376155.1. Taxonomy (GTDB): domain Bacteria; phylum Myxococcota_A; class Polyangia; order Polyangiales; genus JAWKRB01. Next base: position 759 of record JBILLI010000850.1, on the reverse strand, counting down.
CTACGCGCGGCAATGGCGCACGCTCATCGCCGAAACCCGTCGGGTCTTTCGCGGCCGTGTCTTCTACTCGGTGAACTGGGACGACCTCCACCGACCGACCTTCCTCGACGCGGTGGACGAGGTCGGCGTGTCGGCGTACTTCGCGATGGCCCCGTCGGGGGAGCGCCCCACCGAGGGCTCCATGCGCCGCGCCTGGGACGACGCCGACGCGAGCCTCGCGACGCTCTCGCGACGGGTGGGCCGCCCGGTGTTTCTCTCCGAGGTCGGATATCCCTCCGTGCGCAGCGCGGCCGAGCGGCCGTGGGACGAGCGCTCCGGCGCGCCCCTCGACCTCGACCTGCAGCGCGCGCTCTTCGAGGGCTTTCGCGCGAGGCACTGCGGCGAGCACCGCACCGAGGCGACAGCCGCGCGAGGCTTCTACGTCTGGAATTGGTTCGGCTTCGGAGGCCCCACCGACACGGGCTTCACCCCGAGGGGCAAGCCCGCCGCGGCGGTGCTCCGCGGGTGCTTCGACGCGCCGTGATCACCGGCGCCTTCGGGCGCGTGCGGCGCGCTCAGAGATAGCGAAAGCGCACGCGCACCGTCCCGCACGCGGGCGTGGTGAGCATGAGGTGCAGGAAGACGTCCTGCCCGGGGCTCACCGTGACGTTGGTCTGGTAGCTGTTGCAGTCGCAGTCGATGAGGGTTCCGTCGGCGCAGGTGTTGTTCCGCACGATGCCGCAGAACATGACGCCGTTGGTCTCCACCGTCTCGACGCTC
>JBILLI010000175.1:0-12039 GCA_044376155.1 Polyangiales bacterium | reverse complement strand
GCCTTCGACGACGGCGCGGTGCAGGTGGTGCAGGCCTTCGCCGACGCGGCCGCGCTCGCGATCCAGAACGCCCGCACGCGGCGCGCGCTCGAAGACGCCCTGCGCCGGGCCGAGCGATTGAGCGAGCAGCTCGACGCGGTGGTCGCGCAGCAGCGCGCGGAGCTTGAGGTGACCCGCGAGTCGCGCAGCCCCGACGGCGTGCGCGGGAGCTACCCCGACATCATCGGCCGCGGACCCGCGATGACCCGCGTGCTCGCGCTCATCGACCGCGTGGCGCCCACGTCGATGCCCGTGCTCCTGCTCGGCGAGAGCGGCACGGGCAAGGAGCTCGTCGCCCGCGCGGTGCACGCCCAGAGCCCCCGGCGCGCGGCGGCGTTCGTGGCCGAGAACTGCGGCGCGATCCCCGAGACGCTGCTGGAGAGCGTGCTCTTCGGCCACGTGCGCGGGGCGTTCACCGGCGCCGACCGCGCGCGCGCGGGGCTCTTCGAGGCGGCCGACGGGGGCACGCTCTTCCTCGACGAGATCGGCGAGATGTCCCTGGCGATGCAGTCGCGGTTGTTGCGGGTGCTGCAGGAGGGCGAGGTGCGCCCGGTGGGCGGGTCGGCCATGCGGCGGGTCGACGTGCGGGTCATCGCGGCGACGCACCGCGACCTCGGGGAGATGGTCCGCGCGGGGAGGTTCCGCGAGGACCTGTATTACCGCCTCGCGGTGCTGGTGCTCCCGGTGCCCGCGCTGCGCGAGCGGCGCGAGGACATCCCCGCCCTCGTCGCGCACTTCCTCGCGAAGCACGGCGGCGCGAGCATCGCGCGCAGCGCCCTCGCGCGCCTGGTGGCGGCCCCGTGGCAGGGCAACGTGCGCGAGCTCGAGAACGTGCTGCGCCGGGCCGCGGCGTTGGCCCCCACGGGCACCGTGCGCGACGAGGACCTCGCCCTCGCCCCCGACCCCGCGGGCCGCGCCAACGCCCCCGATGGGGACATCCGCCACGCGGTCAGCGAGGTGGAGCGCACGCTGGTCGAGAAGGCCCTGCGCGCGCACCGCGGGAACCAGTCGCGCGCGGCGAAGGCCCTGGGGCTCTCGCGCTTCGGGCTGCAGAAGAAGCTGAAGCGGTTGGGGATCTCCGCCCGCGCCATCGCCGACGAGGGCTGACGCGGCGGAGGAGGGCTCAGTAGCCCGCGGCGGTGAGGCGCGCGCCCACGACGTTCCAGTCGAGGCCCGAGAGGATCGCCTCGACGTACTTCGCCTTGGCGGTCTGGTAGTCGAAGAAGTACGCGTGCTCCCAGGCGTCGAAGGCGGCGATGACCCGGGTGTTCGCGAAGAGGCCCGCGTGGTGCTCGGAGTGCACCAGCACGTTGGTGAGCTTGTTCTCGAAGGGGTCGTGCACGAGGAGCGTCCAGCCGTGGCCGCTCATGAGGCACGCCTTGGTGTCGGCGACCCACGCGTCGAAGCTCCCGAAGGAGGCCTCGAGGGCGCGCTTCGCGGCGTCAGAGGCCGTCGTGCTGCCGTCGCCGAGGTTCTCGAAGTAGTGCTCGTGCAGCACGGTGCCGTTGAAGGCCACGGGCTCGCGGCGGCGGAGCTCGCTGTACTCGTTGAACGAGTAGTTCGGCGCACCGCGGTCGGCGCCCGCGAGCTTCGTGCGGATCTCGTTGAGCTTGTTGACGTAGCCCTTGTAGAGCGTGAAGTGGGCCTGGAGCTGGGTGTCGGTGAGCCCCTTGGCCTTGCCGCCGAGGAGCTTGTCGTAGTTCTTCGCTTCGAACGCCATGATGCGATGCCTCCGTGGGGGGACCGCGGCTCTCCCTGGGCGGGCGGTGCCGCGTCAACCGGGGCGGGAGCTAACGCCGCCCCCCCTCCCTCCGCAACCGTCTGCGCGGAAAGAAATGTGCGCTGGTCCGACTTCGCGGCGCCATGGCATCGTCGGTGGGCCGTGATGCGTCTCACCTCCTTGGCCGTCGTTCTGTCGTTGCTCCCCGGCTGCGAGCGCGCCCCCACAGCGCCGTCTGACGCCGCCGCGCCCACCGACCGCGCCCTCCTCCCCGACGCCCCCGCCCTCGACGCGCCCGCGGGCCCCGTGGACACCGGCCTCGTGGCGGTGCCGCCCTACGACGCGGGCGAGGCCCCGAGCTGCACCCGCGAGGCGGTGTTTCGCCGCGTGGCCACGCGGGCCGAGGGCGTGCGTGATATCTCCGTGGGGGGATTGGTCCCGTACCGCGGCGGCTTCGTCGTGGCGGTGCACGAGTCGGCGCCGCGGCTCACGCCCGACGCCGGCACCGCCCGCCGCGACACCATCGGCGTGCTCGCGGTCGACCACGACGCCCAGGTGCAGCGCCCCCTGGAGCTCGTCTACGCCAGCGCCGCGACGCAGACCGACCTCACCGTGCCCGCGCTGATCCCGCTCGGCGAGGGCGCGCTGGTGACCTTCGGCGAGTCTCGCGGGACCGTGGGCGCCGCGGGTTCGGTGCTGCGCCTGCGCGGCGCGGTGCTCGATTCGGGCGCGGTGCCGGGCGTGCCCGCCGCCCTCCTCGAAGACCACGGCGACGGCGTCGCGACCCCCCTCCCCGACGGCCGCGCGCTGCTGCTCTCCTCGCGCGTGCGCAGCGTGAGCGACGGCGGTGTGATCGTGGTGTCGCCCAGCACCTACCGCGTCGACGTGCAGGGTCGCGTCAACCCCGGGCAGGACATCACCGCCTCGGTGCGCCTCGACAGCGAGAGCCTGCTGCTCCGCGCCGCGCCCGACGGGGCGGTGCTGTTCTCGCGCATCGGCAACGACCTGCAGCAGCTCGCCTTCGACCGCGACGGATCCGTCGACCTCCGCGGCGTGCGGCGCACCGCGAACTTCGGCGCGCGACGTCTCGACGACGCCGCCGTGCTCGGAGAGGTCTCCGTGATCGCGTGGGGCGACACCGTGGACGGGATGTCGGTGGTCCGCGCGGCGGTGGTGACCCGCGACGGGGGTGTGGTCGCGCAGCGCGAGCTCGATCGCTTCACGGGGCCCGAGCCCATCGTCGCCGTCGCGCCGGCCTTCGGGGGCGCGGCCGTGGCGTGGCTCCGCGGCGCGGGCGACACCATCACCCTCCGCGCGACCACGATGCAGCCCGACGGGCTCCTGCGAAACGCGCCGCGGGACCTCGTGCGCGCGCCCCGGGCGGGCGGGCGGCTGCACCTGGTGGTCGGCGAAGGCGCCCGCGTCGCGACCTTCACCGCGCAAGACTCCGACGCCAACGGCGTGCAGGGTCTCTCTCTGGGGCGGAGCTGCCTACCCTGAGAATCCCCCGGCGACGCTCCCCGGGTCCGCGAGGGCACGACCACGAATCCTCGCGAAAAACTGGCCCTCTCCGCGCATTCGTGTGCGTCCTCTCAGCCCTCCATGTCCGCCGCCCGGGTCGCCACCGCGCTCCTGCTCGCGACCGCGGCGTCGCAGGCGCAGGCCCCGCCGCGACCTCCCCCGCTGCCCCCCATGCCGCGCATGTCTCGCCTGCAGCGCGCGGTCGCCGAGGGCCTGCAAGACCTCTCCGACGCGCGCCTCGACGCGGCGGGTGACATGGCCACGCTGGACCTTCGCGCGCCCGAAACGCCCGATGGGGAGGGCGACGCGCCGCCCGCGACCACCACCGAGCCACCATGGGCCGACTGCGCCCTCGACGGCACGGTGCACCCCGTCGACCTCCGCCCCGACGGACTGACCCCGCTGCAGGTGGTGCTCACCAGCGACGGTCGACGCACGGTCGCGCTGGTGGTGATGGGTCGTCCCGGGGGTGGGCGCCGCGGGATGCTCTACCCCGAGTCGCGCTGGGTGCAGTGGGATGGGACCCACATCGCGCTCTTCCCGGGTGCGGGCTTTCTCCCCGACGCGGCGATCACGCTCCGCGGCCGCGAGGTGGGGGTGTTCTCGTACATCGCCCGCGACGGCACTCCCGCGCACCTCCGCGGAGAGTCCCTCGCCCCGGCCGATCGCCTCGTGGGCTTCACCCGGGTGATTCAGGGGCAGGTGGTGAGCGGGCCGCGATCCCTCCCGGGCTCCGCGGGGCTCGACATCGACACGGCGCCGGTGCGCTGGGAGCGGGGCATCGCGGTGGTCCTCGGTCGCGAGAACCCCGTGGCGGGCAACGCGACCCGCACCGAGACGCTCTTCGCGATGGACCCGCGCGGCAGCCCCCTGGGCGCGCCCCGGCCGCTCTCCCTCGAGGTCTCCGCCGCGGGTGCAGGTGGCCGCTTCATCGACCTCGCCCCCGCGCAGGGCGGTGAGCTCGCGAGCGCGTGGGTCGTGCGCGACGGCCCCCGCGCGGGCGTGTGGGTGGCCCGCGGGATTGAACCCGGCGCCGACCCCAACGCCCCGGCCACCACCGCGGCGGCGCGACGGCGGCAACGCTACCGCCGACCGCTGCGGCTGTTGCAGGGTAGTGGATATTGGGGTCCACAGATCGGGCCGCGCGGGGTGCTGGTGCGGCGCGAGCACGAAGACGCCCAGGGCAACGGCCTCGCCGACCTGCTCTTCACGTCGTGGATCCGCAACGCCCAGCCCTTCGTGCAGCGCGTGCTCGGGAGCTTCTGGGACGCGACGCCCGCCTGGGACGCCCACGGCGTCGTCGTCGCCGGGCTGCGCGAGCACCCCCCGCGCCACTCACCCGACCCCGTCATCGCCTATGGCGGCGCCGACCGCGGCACGCTGCGCACCTTCTCCACCCGCGACGCGCAGACCTTCGACGCGCTCCGCGACGCCACCGACATCGCGATCACCTCTGTGCGCGACGGCGCAGTCATCGCCTGGATCGACGGCAGCACCCCCCAGGACCCTCCCGGCCATCGCCGCCTGCGCCTCGCGCGCATCGTCTGCCGCGCGGCGGCCACGCCCACGGCCCCCGCGCCCACCGCCCCGACGACCCGTCCCGCGCCCGCGCGTCCCGCGCCCCGACGACGCGCCCCGCGGTGACTCAGCGCGGCGGCGCGCAGGCGCCCAGGGTCGCGGGGAGGTCCTCGAAGCGCAGCGTGCAGCCCTGCCCCGCGGGGCACGTGCTCCCGGCGTCGACAGACGGCGCACAGAAGCGTCGACACACCCCGCCCGGCGCGCTGTCGGCGCAGGTGGTGGAGAGGTCGCGGATGCACGCGAAGCCCGGCGCGCACGACTCTGAGCGACAGCACGCCGCGCCGTCACCGCCGGGTGTGCCCCGCACGGTGCCGCACGCCGTGGTGCCCGACGACGACACCACGTCGCAGCGCGGGCGATCACTCGGGCACCCGTTGCCCGCCGTCGCGAGGGGGTCACACACCCCCGTCTCGATGCAGTAGCGCGTGTCGGTGCCGAGCACCGCGCCCACGCAGAGCGCGCCCTCACGGCCGCCCCGTGCGACATCGCCGCAGCGCCCATGGTCGGCGCCGCAGCAGAGCAGCGTGCAGCGCCCGGGCTCGCCGAGGCACGCGAAGCCCGGCTGGCAGTCGTTCGCGCGGGTGCACATCGCCCCCCACCCCCCGCCGCCCGGCGTCGCGCAGAGCTGCCGCACGCCGCCGTCGACCGTGGCGCGGTAACACCCGAGGCCGCCGTCGCAGCCCTGGTTGCTCACCCAGTTGCAGGTGCCCAGGGTCATTCCGCACACGGAGGGATACCCGCTGTCGCGCGGGTCGCGGGCGGCGTCGACCCCCCCGTCGCGCGTGGAGCTCGCTCCACACCCCAGGGCCATGGCCACGGTGAGCACCCGAAGTGTGTCGTGCATGAACGGCGATGCTATCGCCCCGCGGGGCTCAGTGCACGACCGAGGCGCGCTCCTCGCGGGGGCGCGACGCCGCGCGGCCCGCGGAGTACTCCATGGCCGCCCGCACGAAGCGCACGAAGAGCGGGTGCGGCTGCATCGGGCGGGACTTCAGCTCGGGGTGGAACTGACAGCCCACGAACCAGGGGTGGCCCGAGAGCTCCACCATCTCCACGAGGCGCTTGTCAGGCGAGGTGCCCGAGAGGATCAGCCCCGCAGAGAGCAGCGCGTCGCGGTAGTCGTTGTTGACCTCGTAGCGGTGGCGGTGCCGCTCGGAGATCTCCGTGGCGCCGTAGGCCTGCGCCGCGAGGGAGCCCGGGGTGAGCGTGCAGGGGTAGGCGCCGAGACGCATGGTCGCGCCCTTGTCGCGCACCGCGCGCTGCTCGGGCATGAGGTCGATGAGGGTCGGCGCCGTGGGGTCGAACTCCGCGCTGTTGGCCCGCGCGATGTTGGCGACGTTGCGCGCGAACTCCACCACCGCGAGCTGCATGCCGAGGCAGATCCCGAAGAACGGAATGCCCTTCTCGCGCGCATGACGAATCGCGAGGATCTTGCCCTCGGTGCCGCGCTCGCCGAAGCCGCCGGGCACGAGGATGGCGTGGCAGCCGTCGAGGTGCCGCGCGATCCCCTCGGCGCCGTCGCGCTCCAGCTGCTCGGAGTCGACGTAGTGCAGGTCGAGCTTCACGTCGTTCTCGATGCCGCCGTGCACGAGGGCCTCGTGGAGGCTCTTATACGAGTCCCGGAGGTGCACGTACTTGCCCACCACGGCGATGCGCGCGGTGCCCCGGGTGGGGCGCACGAAGCGCTCGGCGACGCGGCTCCACCCGGCCATGTCGGGCTGCCGCGACCAGATGTTGAGCTTGTCGCAGACGATCTCGTCGAGCTTCTCGTGGTGGAACGCGAGGGGGAGCTCGTAGAGGCAGCCCACGTCCATCGCGGCGATGACGCAGCCCGGGGGCACGTTCGAGAAGAGCGAGATCTTCTCCTTGATCGACTGCGAGAGCGGGTGCTCCGTGCGGCACAGGAGGATGTCGGGCTGGATGCCGATCTCGCGCATCTCCTTCACGGAGTGCTGCGTCGGCTTGGTCTTGAGCTCACCCGCGGCGCCGATCCACGGCACCAGGGTGACGTGCACGCTCACGGCGTTGCCCGGGCCGAGCTCGAGCTTCAGCTGCCGCACGGCCTCGAGGAAGGGCAGCGACTCGATGTCGCCCACGGTGCCGCCGATCTCGACGATCGCCACGTCGGCGCCGTCGGTGGCCTCGCGCACCCGCGCCTTGATCTCGTCGGTGATGTGCGGGATCACCTGCACGGTCGCGCCGAGGTACTCCCCGCGGCGCTCCTTCGAGATCACCGACTGGTAGATCTTGCCCGTGGTGATGTTGTTCGCGCGGGTGAGACGCACGGTCGAGAAGCGCTCGTAGTGCCCGAGGTCGAGGTCGGTCTCGGCGCCGTCGTCGGTCACGAAGACCTCGCCGTGCTGGTACGGGCTCATCGTGCCCGGGTCGACGTTGATGTACGGGTCGAGCTTCATGAAGGTGACCCGCAGCCCGCGGGCCTCCAGCAGCGCGCCGATGCTCGCCGACGCGAGCCCCTTGCCGATGGACGAAACCACCCCGCCGGTGGTGAACACGTACTTCGTCCGCTTGCTGCTGCTCGTGATGCTCATGAAAAAATCCTCGCGCTTCCCGTCGGCTCCGGGGCCTCATCGCAGCCCGACGCCGGTCCTCGCAAGGAAACGGCGACGTGACGGGGGTAAGACCTTGGAGAGACGGGCGAATCGGGTTCGTCGAGGTGCGCGTCGAAGGGGCATCGACCGCGTCACCGCGTGGACGGGGGATCACCCTAGGCCAGCGCCCGCGGCGAAGTCAACGCGACGCGCGAAGCGACGCCCGGTCGCACCCCGCGTTGACGCTGCGCGTGCGGGTGTGGTGCCATGCCCGGTCCGAGGATCTGAGCCATGCCGCCCGCCTCACGCATTGGTGACAACCACGTCTGCCCGAAGGTCGAGCCCGGTCCCGTGCCGCACGTGGGCGGACCGATCCTCACGGGCGAGGCGACCGTGCTCATCGCGAACAAGCCCGCCGCGCGGGTGACCGACCTCGCGCAGTGCAACGCGCCGCCCGACTCGATCAAGAAGGGCTCGTCGAACGTGCTGATCTCCAACCAGGAGGCGGCGCGCATCGGCGACCCCACGAACCACGGCGGCGTCGTGGTGCAGGGCGAGGCCACCGTGCTCATCGGCTCCGGCGCGCAGTCGGGCGTGCTCGCCGCGGCCTCGCGCAGCGGCGCGCCGTTCTGCGAGGAGTGCGAGCGGCGCAAGCGCGAGCAGCAGGAGCGCGACGCGCAGAAGCGCGAGGCCTCCCCCGAGCGCACGCGGCCGCCGCACGTCTCGCAGCGCAGCACCGAGCCCGCGCCCAGCACCACCCCCGCGGCCACCACCCCCGCGGCCACCACCCCCGCGGCCACCCCTCCCCCCGCGCAGCGACAGCCCGGCGCCCTCTCCGCGCCCTACGAAGACAGCCAGCGGCCGCCCAACACGCCCCCCACCCCCGAAGACCGCGCGCACTACGCCACCGCGCTGCGCGGGGTGGAGCGGGCCGTGCCGGGGCTCGATTTCAGCCAGCGCTCGGCGACGCTGCGCGACGTGCTGTGGTCCACCGCGGTGCAGCACGGGGGCGGCGGGGCGACGAACGTGTTCCGCCGGGCCCTCGCGGGCGCCGACGGCACGACGGTGAGCGACCAGGAGGTCATCCGTCGGGTGTACGCCGAGCGCGGCGCGGAGAACGGGCAGAAGTACTTCTCGCACAGCACCCCCGCGGTGCGCGCGGCCGTCACGCGGCGCTTCGCCAACGAGTCTCGCGACGCGCAGGAGATGCTCCTGCGCGAACGCGCCGGGTCCTGAGCGCCGCACGTGGAGACCGCCGTCCTGGAGATCGTCAACGGCGTGGGCCAGGGGATGCGACTGCGCGTGCCCGAGGGCGCGCCGCGCACCGTGGGCGGGAGCACCGAGGTCGACCTCACCGTGCCCGAAGACCCGTGGATCGGCGCGGTGCACGCGGCCTTCGTGTGGGAGCGCGGCTCCCTGCTGATCAAAGACCTCGGCACCCAGCACGGCACGCAGATCAACCAGGAGTGGGTGGTCGAGCAGGCCCTGCAGAACGGCGACCTCGTGCAGATGGGCGGCACCCTCATGCGGGTGCACCTCCGTGACCCCGACCTCACGCACCCCGCCCCCATCGCCCCGGCGCGTCCGAGCTTCTCCGACCGCCTCGCGCACCTGCGGTGGCTGCTCTCACGACAGCGTGACCCCGTCTTCGCCGTGCTCGACGCCGCCCGCGACGACCGCGTGCTCGCCTCGCTCATCGGCGCCGAGACGCGCTTTCAATCGCTCTACGACGGCTGGCAGGCGCAGAGCCTCGCCGACGTGGCGCCGTACCTCGTCGCGCTGCCCCTCGACGGCCCCTACCTCGACCGGCTGTTGGAGCTGGGCTTCGGCCGCGCATGGGGGATCTTTCTCACGAGCGACCTGCCCTTCGACGAGCTGCGGCGGCACCTCCGGCAGCACCTCCGGGTGACCGACGAAGACGGGCACCACCTGCTCTTTCGCTGGTACGACCCGCGGGTGCTTCGCGCGTACCTGCCGACTTGCACGCCCTTCGAGGCGCAGGTGTTCTTCGGCCCCGTCGAGCGGATGTTCTGCGAAGGCCCCCACGGCGGCGAGTGGATCACCTTCACCACCACGCCCACGAAGCTTTTCGTCGACCTCGAGCCCCTGCCCTACCCCCTCGTGCCCACGGCCTTCGAGGGCATCGACGAAGAAGACCCGACGCCATGATGCTGACCCTGACCATCCTGTCTGGCCCCCACGCCGGGCACAGCGTGCCGGTGCCGATGGGCACCCCGCGCACCTTCGGCCGCGGCGCGCAGAGCGACGTGGTGCTCACCGACGGCTACCTCAACGACGCGCACTTCGCGGTGTACTGCGAGGCCGACGGCGCGCGGGTGCGCGACCTCGCGAGCCAGAACGGCACCTTCGTCAACGACGCGCCGGTGCAAGACAGCCCGCTGCGCCACGGCGACCGGGTGACCGCGGGGCAGACCCAATTCCGCGTCGACCTCACCGACGGCGTCGCGGCCGACCCCCTCGACGACGACGACCTCACCGTGGAGCTCATCGCCGCGGGCATGCGGCAGGAGCCCCACGACCGCGCGCGCTGGGCCCTCACCGCCGAGGACCTCCCGCTCTTCGCCATCGTCGACGTCGCGAAGAACCCCGAGCTGCTGGAGCTGTTGAACGACAGCGGCGAGCAGTTCTGCGCCTTCGACGAGACGCAAGACGCCGACGCGCTCGGCCCCACCGCGCCCTTTCTCACCGCCCTCACGCCCTCGACGCCGAGCTTCGCGGCGCTCATCGACCTCACGTGGGGCAACGGCCAGGCGGTCTTTCTCACCAGCCGCGCGGCGTTCATGGACCTCTACGCGCACCTCATCGCGCAGGTCGACTGGAACGAAGACGGCTCGCTGCGCCACCCGAGCTGGTGGGAGCCGCGGGAGCTCGCCGACCTCCTCGCGCAGACCCGCGCGGAGCACCTCGCGGAGTTCTTTGGCCCCGTCGACGCGCTCCTCGCCGAGGGCGCCGACCGCAAGATGATGAAGCGCTACACCCGCGCGGGCGACGACGTCGCCGTCGAAGACATCAACCTCGCGGGCTGATCCGCCTCAGCGCAGCCAGGCCAGCCGCCCGTTGATCCGCCCGAGGAGCAGCGGGACACGCATCACCGTGCCGCCCGCGTCGGGCGCCGAGACCACCACGGGCTTCCAGTCCCGACCCACGCACTCGATGAGCCGGTTGTTCGCGCAGAGGCGAAAATCAAAGGTCTCGTGGGCGAGCGCGCGCATCGCGAAGGTGGGGTCGCCGAAGATGTCGCCGAGCATCGCGTTGTGCTCCGCGCGGGTCTGGCGGTAGTCGCTCCCGTAGGCGGTGCAGCCCTCGCGCACGTTGAGCTCCGAGAGCGCGTTCTGCCCCGCGACGTCGCGGGTGGACATCACGTGCCAGAGGTCCTCGACGAAGCGCGTGGCCTCGCCGATGAGGGCGCCCGACATCACCAGGGGCTCGGCGCGCTCCCACGCCCACGGGGTGGAGAATTGCGAGCTCACGCTGACGCCGTCGCCCACCACGATGGGCGCAGGCTGCTCGCCCTGGTCGCCGTCGTAGAAGAGCTCGTGCAGGGTGTAGCCCCCGTCGCCGATGGCCACGCCGGCGTCGTACTCGGCGAGGCGGATCCAGGCCATCACCCCGGCGGTGTCCTTGTTGCCCTGCGGCGCGCGCGCGAGGGAGGGGCGCTCGCCGGGGAAGAGCACCAGCTCGATGCGGTTGGGGCCGTTCACGACGTAGTCGCTCACGGTCATTCCGAAGCGGTCGGGAAGCGGCGAGAGCTCTCCGCCGATGCGCCCGAGGGGGATGTCGTTGACGTAGACCTCGGCCTCGCATCCGGCCACCGCGGCCTCGAGGCACACGGCCTTCAGGGACATCGTCGCGAGCGTCATGCGAAGCGGATCTCCCGCTTCGGCAGCAGCACCTTCTCGGGGAGGATGTCGCGTTCGCGCTCGAAGTTGATGAGCCCCCGCACGCAGAACGTGAGCGTGCCCTTCAGCTTCTTGATCTTGCCCTCGACCTCGAGCACGAAGCCGCCCTTGTCGATCTTGGGCTTGCCCTCGACCTCGAAGGGGAGCTTGAGCGTCGCCTCGGCCTTGCACCACTTCTCGCTCAGCGCCACGGCCTTCACGTAGACCGTGATCGACGCGCTGCCGACGATCTTCAGGCTGGCGTTCATGCGCGCGAGGCTGTCGGGGCCCTCGCGCTTGACCTCGCCCTCCAGCGCGAAGGCCGCCGCGCCCTTGGCGCCGATGACCGCGCTGAACTCGTAGGTGCCGAGCCAGCACTCGCAGGTCACCCCGATGCCGTAGTTGATGTCGACCTTCGCCTCGAAGACCTTGAGCTCGGCGGTGACGCCGTAGCCGAAGAAGGCGCGGTGGTCGGCGTACTCGTTCCAGCCCCACTGGGCCTTGAGCTCACCCGAGAAGAGGCTGAACGAGAAGTCGAGCTTCCACCCGACCTGCACCGTGACCTTGGGCTTGCCCTTCTCCAGCCACTCCTGAAACGAGGTCCACGCCTTGTCGATGATGTCGATGGCGTCGAGGACGGCCTGGAGCCCGCGGAACGGCGCGGAGATCACCTCGCCGCACTGCCGCATCTGGAACACCACGCCGCTGCGCTCGTCGGTGAACTTCACCGAGT
>JBILLI010000848.1:0-3258 GCA_044376155.1 Polyangiales bacterium | reverse complement strand
GTCGCTGACGCCCTCGCCCGGGAGATCACCCGCGGCGACCTCGCGCCCCCGCGCGTGGCCGAGCCCGTCACCGTGCTCACCCTCGTGGCCGAGGCCATGGGGCACACCGTGGGCGTGGCCGGGCGCTTCTTCGGCGCCCTCGGGTCCATCGGCGTGCCGGTGCGCGCGAGCGCGCAGGGGGCGACGTCGCGGGCCATCTGCGCGGTCATCGACGCGGACCACACCGCGGTGGCCGTGCGCGCGGTGCACGCGGCGTTCAACCTCGCGCGGGAGCAGGTCTCGCTGCTGGTGCTGGGCAAGGGCACCGTGGGCGGCAACCTCCTCGCGCAGATCGCCGCCGAGCGCGAGAACCTCCTGCGGCGCAGCGACCTCGCACTCAAGGTGGTGGGCGTCGCCGACTCCGCCGGCGCGCTCTTCGACGACGAGGGCCTCGACCCCCACGCGGTGCGCGCGCAGCTCGACGCGCGGGACCTCCCGCGGGTCTCGACCGGCGAGGTGCTCGACCGCCTCGCGCGGCTGCCCGTGCCCGTGCTGGTCGACTGCTCCGCGGCCGACGGGATGGAGTCGCTCTACACCGAGGCCCTCGCCCGGGGCATTCACGTGGTGACGGCGAACAAGAAGCCCCTGGTGCTGCCGCAGCCCGAGCGCGCGCGGATCTTCGACGCGGCCCGCGCCGCCCACCGCGGCCTGCGCTACGAGACCACCTGCGGCGCGAGCCTCCCCGTGATCGAGACGCTGAAGAACCTCGTGCGCACGGGTGACACCGTGACCCTGGTGGAGGGCTCGCTCTCGGGCACGCTGGGCTACCTCTGCAACGAGGTGATGCGCGGCGTCGCGCTCTCGGCCGCGGTGCGCGACGCGAAGGCCCGGGGCTACACCGAGCCCCACCCCCGCGACGACCTCACGGGCCTCGACGCGGCCCGCAAGGCGCTGATCCTCGCGCGGGAGCTCGGGCTGCAGGCCGAGCTCGACGACGTCGCGGTGGAGCCCTTCGTGCCCCGGGAGATCCTCGCCGAGCCCGACCTCGCGCGCTTCTTCGCGGCGCTCGAGGCGCACGACGCGGCCTTCGCCGACCACGTCGCCGCGCTGCGCGCCCAGGGCCTCACGCTGCGCTACCTCGCGCGGGTCGAGCCGGGCGATGGCGCGCCCCGGCTGCGCGTGGGTCCCGTGGGCGTCGCCGCGGACCATCCCGCCGTGCGCCTGCGCGGCAGCGAGGCCTTCGTGGCCTTCACCACCGCGCGCTACGCCGAGTACCCGCTGGTGGTGCAGGGCGCGGGCGCGGGCGGCGCGGTCACCGCCGCGGGGGTGCTCGCGGATGTGCTCGCGCTCTCGCAGTCCCTCCGCGGGCGCTGAGCGACGCCGTCGCGGTCAGCGCGAGAGCCAGGCGTCGTCGACGTGAACGGTGTTCGGCGCGTTGAGGTACACCGTGAAGCGAAATTGGTCGGTCTCGGGCCGCACGGTGAAGCGCGGTGACGTCACCCGCAGGGCCTCGGCGCCGCGGGTGGTGACGGTCACCGCGTCGCGCTGCACGATGGCCGCGCGGGCGTCGCGCTGAAACACCACGAGCTCCAACGATGCAGGGCCCCCCTCGCTCCACGCCCGAATCCCGAAGCGGTAGGTGCCGTTGAGCCCGGCCCGGGGAATGTCCTGGAACACGTTCTGCCCCGGTGAGCACTCCCCCGCGCAGTTCGTCGCGAGGTGGTGCGACCCGTCGCCGTCACGGATCACCGACACGTTGGTGATCATCCCGTTCGTCGCAGCCCCGAGGCGCTCCCAGGGGTCGAAGCGACCGCTGCCGAAGTCGTGGTTGCGCACCACGTTGCTGGGCGCGTAGGGCGTGGGCCACAGCGCCGCGGGCGTGGGCAGGGGGTCGAGGATCACGTGGGTCCAATCGCGGCAGTCGACGCGACGGAGGGTGCCCTCGGTGACCGCGCCGTTGCAGCCCTCCTGTCGGGGCGTGCCGCGGTTGTTCTCCCAGCGCTCCCAGCGCGTGAGGCCGTAGACGCGGGTGAAATAGAAGCGCTCGAGGTGGTCCGCGGTGGGGATGTCGGCGCCGCCGTAGTGGTCCACGACGATGGCGTCGAGCCGTCGCGTGGGCGCGCCGTTGAGCCCGCCGAAGGTGACCTCGCGTCGCGCGAAGGGCGTGGCCGCGCGGTCGTAGCGACTCGGGCACGGCCCCGGAAAGCTCGTGCCGCCGCGCTCCCACCCCACGAGACTGAGCGTCGCGGTGCGCGCGCCGGCGCCGTCGAAGCCGCTGCGCGGGAGGAGCAGCCACCCATCATCGAGGCGGCACCCCTGGCCGTAGAAGGTCTGCGCGAGCCCTGTGGGATCCCGCGTGCCGATGATCGAGCTGTACTCCCCCTCGGCCTCGACGACGTCGTAGCCATCGCGGTCGGGGTTGAACTCGCCGAAGGGCGCGAAGTCAAAGCTGTGCACGGTGCGCAGGTCGGGGCGGGGGACGCTGTCTTTGCGCTGATAGCCCTGCGGCGCACCGGGTCCGGGCTGGTCGTGGCGGTGGTAGGGGAGCGCGTCGTCGGGGGCGAGGTCACGCCGCGTCGCGCCCGCGGGGCAGCCATCGCCGGGGTCGTCGGCGAGGAGTTCTCCCGCGGCCGAGACGCAGACGTCTTGCACGAGCCAGTCTTCGAGCGTGGTCACCACGGGCACGTCGACGGGCACGGGACGGTCGACCGGGACGTCGGCGATGACCACGGCGTCGACGGCGCGCGGGACATCGGGGAGGGGCGCGTCGATCACGACAGGGACGTCGGGGAGAACCACCGTGTCCATCGCGAGGGGCACGTCAAGGACGACGGGGACGTCCATCGCGAGGGGCACGTCGGGGACGGCGACGTCGGGCGAGCGCGAGGTGTCGCTCGCGACGGAGGTGTCCTTCATGGGCGTCGCCGCGTCGGCGCTCGGGTCGGCGACGGCGCAGCCCCCCGCGCTGACCAGGAGTGCGGCGAACACATTGCGGCACAGGGACATCGGTCACTCCTTGGGGAGGCGGGGATGCGAGTGTACCGCGTCGTGGTCGCGGGCGAGCGGCGCTACGGCGCGAGGATCGGCGCCTCCAACAGGATCGTTCGGCGAAGATGATTTCCTGCCCTGAGCTGTGTGGAGCCATGGGTGGCCGGGCCCCCGCCGCGCTACCGCGCGCCCTCCCCCACGCTGTGCTACCCATTACCCAAACTGCACCTACACCTTCGGAACGCGCCGCAAGCGGTGTGTGAACGACGCGGTTCGTGCCGCCGGCTCCGC
>JBILLI010000174.1:0-12062 GCA_044376155.1 Polyangiales bacterium | reverse complement strand
TCTCGTATTCCCCGCCCCGGGCCGCGGCGAGGCGGATCATCCACCGCGGGAGCTCCACCGCGTGCAGCCGCTCCATCCCCACGAGGGGCAGCGTCGGCGGCGGCGCGGGCACGCGGCGCAAGCGCAGACGGATCCACGCCACCCGCAGCGGCTCTGAGAACGTCGCGGTGAGGGCGAGGAGCACCGCCAGGGCCACGCCCCGCCGGGCCCACCCCAAGACCCGCCGTCGCCGCTCCGCGCGCTGCTGGAGCAGGTCTTCGAAGCGGTCGAGGGCGTAGGCGTCGACGCTCACGGGCGCGTTCAGGCTACGACAGCGCCGAGCGCGAGAGGTTCCCGCGGTCGGCACTCAGCCGCGGCCGCGGAGGTCTTCGGCGAGGTAGCGCGTGGAGACCTTCCGGCCGTCGCTCACGAGGTAGTAGTTCCACCGCTGGTCTTTGACGTGCCACACCGCCGCGCGGATCTCTCCTCGCCATGGGGTCTGGTGCCGCGCGCTGGGCACGACCTCGACGACGTCGCCCACCGCGAAGGTCGGTGCCGGGCGGGGGTCAGCCACCCTGCGCCGGCGGCTCGCCTGGCCCGCGCTCGTCCTTGCGGTCGGCGGCCTCGCGGAGCTTCTGCGCGATGCGCTCGGCGAAGCTCGCGACCTCGCGGGTGACGTCGCCCACGGCGGCCTCGCCTTCGCGGCCGAGGCGCTGCAGCGCGTGCTCGGCCTCTTCGACGGAGCGGTTCACCTGCGGCTCGATCTGGCTCGCGACCCGACGGGCGGCCGACAGCAGATGGGCGATGCCCTCGCGGAACTCGTCGGCGGGCGTGGGGTCGGGCGGCGGCGGGGCGGCGGGGGACGTGGGATCGGTCATGGTGCTCTCTCCGTCGTGGGGGACCCTCGCATCCTGTGTCGCCGCGACGCGCCGCGAAAGGGGGGAGCGCGCGAGATGTGAGGCAACGCCGTTCTCGGGCTGCGCTACGGTCGCGCGCATGGACCTGGAACTCCACGGGCGGGTCGCGCTGGTCACCGGCGGCTCCCGCGGCATCGGCCTCGCCACCGCGCACGCGCTCGGCGCCGAGGGCGCGCGGGTGTCTCTCTGCGCGCGCGACCCCGAGACCCTTGATCGCGCGCTGATCTCCTTGCGCGACAAGGGGATCGACGCGCACGCGGTGAGCGCCGACGTCACCGACCCCGACGCCGCCGCGCGGGTGGTGGCGGAGACGGTGGCGCGATGGGGGGCGCTGCACGTCCTCGTCAACAACGCCGGAGGCTCTCGGGGCAGCGGGCGCTTTGGCGACGTGGGCGAGGCGAAGTGGGCCGAGGTCATGGCGCTCAACCTCGACGCGGCGGTGCGGCTCTCGCGCGAGGCCGTGGCGCACATGCGCGAACACGGGGGCGGGGCCATCGTGCACGTCGCGAGCGTGTACGGGCGGGAGTACGGCCCGTCGTCGCCGTACGTGACCGCGAAGGGGGCGCTGATCGCGCTGGGCAAGTCGATGGCGGTGGACCTCGCGCGGCACAACATCCGGGTGAACACCGTCGCGCCGGGGTCGATCTACTTCGAGGGCGGCTCGTGGGATCGCCGCACCCGCAACGACCCCGAAGGCGTGGCCGACATGCTGCGACGGGAGCTCCCCTTCGGTCGCTTCGGACGTCCCGAGGAGGTCGCCGAGGTCATCGCGTACCTGTGCTCCGCCCGCGCGTCGTGGGTCACGGGCGCGTGTGTCCCGGTCGACGGCGGGCAGGGGCGCGCGCTGTGACCCCGGTTCAGCTCCGGTTGTAGTTCTCGGTCTCGAGCAGGATCACGTTCGTGCGCGACCGCGACTCGCCCACGGAGGTGACGTACACCGCCGGGCGGTCTTGCACCGGGCAGACCTTCTCGCACGCGCCGCACCCGATGCAGAGACGCGGGTCGACGTGGGGGCGCTGCACGTGCACGGGCCGGCCGTTGCGGTCGGGCGTGTCGATCTCCTCGACCCAGATGGCCTTCGGCGAGGTCGGGCAGAACTCCTCGCACACGATGCACGGCGTGGCCATGGACCACGGCAGGCACCGCCCGTGGTCGTAGAAGGCCGTGCCGATCTTGATGGCCTCGATGTGCTGCGCGGGGCTCCCGAGCTTCTGCTCCTCGGTGATCTTCTGGATCGCGCCCGTTGGGCACACCTGCCCGCAGAGCACGCACGACGGCTCGCAGTACCCGATGCGCGGGATGAGGATCGGCGTCCACAGCCCCTCCACCCCCGACTCCAGGAAGGCCGGGTGCAGCGCGTTGTTCGGGCACACCTTCATGCACTCCGCACAACGGATGCAGCGCTCCATGAACGACCGCTCTTCCACCGCGCCGGGCGGGCGAATGAGCCGGTCGTAGTAGTTCGCGTCGATGGTGTCGCTGGTGCGCGCCATGGGGATCACCGCGGCGCCGGCGAGGGAGCTCACGAGCACCTTGCGCCGGTCCATCCCGTCTTGCGCGAGGGTCTCGCTGCGGCGGTTGGGGAACCACCGGAACTTGATCACATCCTCCGGGCACGCGACCTCGCAGTTGAGGCACATGTGGCACTCGTCCTGCCGATGCTTCACCCCGCCCTGAGGGCTGTCGGCGCCCTGGCAGTCCACGAGACAGAGGTTGCAGTCGGTGCACTTGGAGTGGTCCTTCTCCATGCCGACCACGGCGTGCCGGGCGATGACCCCGAGGGTCGCGCCCAGGGGGCACAGCGCGCGGCACCAGAACCGCGGGATCCAGCGGTTCGCGAGGAGCACCACGAAGAGCAGCGCGGAGATCACCCACGTCTGGTGGAAGAAGTACTGCCGCGGCTGGAGCACCGAGGCCACGAGCGCGTCGCGGGCGACGTCGGCGCCCGACTGCAGCGCGTGCACGTTGGTGTGCGACACCGCGTCGAGCCCGCGGCCCGAGATGTAGTTCACCACGGGCAACACCCCGAGGCCGACCGCGCGCACCGCGATGCAGATCGGGTCGAAGAGCCCGCCGATGGCGCTGCCGCACACCGCCGCCACCAGGAACGCCCCCAGCAGGTAGTACTTCACGTTCTGGTAGGGGTAGGTCATGTTGGCCTTCACCCGCCTGCCGCCCGTGGTGGCGCCGTGCGGGTTGGGCATGAGCCACGCGAAGAGGTGGTGCAGCGTGCCGAAGGGGCAGATCCACCCGCAGAACACCCGCCCGAAGATCAGCGTGAGGGCCACCAGCCCCAGGGACCACCACAGCGCGCGGTAGACCGTGTGCGTGGAGAGGAAGGTCATCAGCGCGACGAAGGGGTCGGCGAGGAGAAAGCCCTCGACGGGGTAGGGGAGCCGCACGTTGGCGCCCTCGGCGAAGCCCCCGCGAAACTCCGTGCGCACCAGCAGGAACAAGAAGAGCCCGAGGAATCCCGCCTGCGAAACCCGCCGCGCGTTGCGCAGGGCGACGATGATCTTGCGCGCGGGCAGGCCCGAGCCGGGTCGCTTGCGGGGCTTGAGCTTCGCGCGCACCCACGACACCGCGCGCTCCGTGACGCCGGGGCCCGGCGAGACGTCGACCGTGGCCGCGGCGCTCGGAGACACCTCGGGCCGCGCGGGAACGGGCGCAGACGCGGGTGCGGGGAGCACCACCGGCGCGTCCAGCGCGGGGACCGTGCCCACCACGCCGAGCCACGGGATCGGGTTCGGATGATCGCTCATGCCCACCCCGGCACGATCAGCGGCGAGTGCACCGCGCGGGCGACCTCGGCGAGGTCCCACCCCGGCGGCACGACGATGCCGAAGCGCTCGCAGTCACCCGCCGCGTTGAGCGCGATCTCCCTGGGGCGCAGGGTGTTCCATCGCGGCGTGCCGATGCCCCGGCCCTCGCCCATGGCGAGGTAGGGCAGGTTCTCGGGGCGCTGCCCGATGAGGGTGCAGCCGAAGGCGTCGATCGCCACCTGGTCGGTGCTCGCGGCGACGGTGTTCATGCGGCGCGTGTCGTCGATGTTGCCGCCCTGGGGGCCGTTGCGCAGCAGCACGCGCACGCCGTCGAGCACGGTGAGGGTGGGGCGCATGAAGGTCGCGAGGTCGGCCACCGAGAGGTCGATGGACTGGTGCAGCCGGTTGCGCCGCCCGCCCAGGGAGCCGTACCAGTTCTTCATCGCGCCGGTGTATCGCGCGAGGTTGTGGTGCTTCGCCACGGGCACGTTGATCACCTTGTCGGCTTCGACGAGGGTGCGGTAGACGGGCCACTCATCGAGCACCTCGCCGCGCAGGCGCATCGTGCGAAAGCGGTGCTCCGCGGGCAGGACCACCTCGCCGCCGACGGCGTGGGCGCGCGCCCAGATGCGGCTGCGGGTGAAGCACCGCCCGGGGTCGTTGCAGCTCGCGTCGGTGACCACGACCTTGCGCGCGCCGGCCTCGAGGGCGAGGCGCACGACCTCGGCGACCACGTCGGGGTTGGTGTTCGCGGCCTGAAGCGGCGTGCGGTCCCACCCGATGTTGGGCTTCACCACCACGAGGTCGTTGCGGGAGATGAATCGCCGCATGCCGCCGAGGGCCTCCACCGCGCGGCGCACGAGGTCCGCCGGGGGGGTGAGGTCGGTGCCCCGGGCCACGGAGAAATCACTGGGCCCGGGGTGGTCCGCCACGCGGTAGTCGCGCACCTCGCGCTCGCCGTCGGCGCGGTGGGCGCTCCACCCCCCGCGGTCGTAGCCCACCTTCGCGAGCACGCTCGCGCCCGCCAGCACGCCCAGCGCCTTCGCGCCGCGTTGCAGGATCTCCCGTCGTGAAGGCCTCGGGTCCATCAGTTCTCCGCCCGCAGTCTAGCCACCGCGCGCGGTTGGACCAAACTCCGCGCCGCGCCTCAGCGCAAGCTGGACAGTGTCACGCGCAGCCGTGCCTGCTTCGCCGCGAGGTTCGGGGCGGTGAGCCCGGCGCCCGCGGGGTCGGCCACGACCAGCACCCGGTTGCCCGCTCGCGCGACGAGCATTTCGCCCTCTCCCCCGCGCACCGAGAAGGCCTCGTCGCCGAGTCCGGCCACGGCCGCCGCGCCGGCGCCGCGGAGCGCGGTGAACGCCGCGCGGGCCTCCTCGGCCGAGTTTCGGGGGAGCACCGCGAGTCGGTAGCGGGTGCTGTCCTCGGCGCGGTAGTGACCCACCCACGCGGCGCCGGTGCGCTCCGCGCCGAAGGCGCTGTTGGCGAGGTAGGTGAGCCCGCCCCACACGAGCCCCTCGGGCACGATGCCAGGCGGCGGCGGCGGGGCCAGGGTGCCGCCCTCAAGCGTCGCGGCGATGCGCTCGCCGAAGCGCGGCAGGGCCACGCGGGCGGCGGCGCGCATGGCGGCTTCGTCGGCGTCGTCGCCCTCGTCGGTGAGGTTCACCTGCACGAGGTAGCGACCCTTCCAGAAGACCAGCTGGGTCGCGCCGAGAAATCCTCCGCCGCCCAGCGCCACCGCGCTCTGCTGGAGCGACAGCGGGTCCCGCCCGTCGGAGAGGATCATGGAGTACTGCCCGAAGGCGCCAAGGTCGGCGGCCATGTCGTAGACCTCGACAGTGACCACCGACGAGCCCTGCGCGGACCGGTAGTCGGTGCGCGCGAGCTGCCGGAAGCCGTACGACACGTACTTCTCCGCGGCGCCATCGATGAGCTCGTAGAGGTGCTGCGCGTCGACCAGCCGCACCGCGCCCGACTGCCGCCAGCCGGTCACCGCCGTGCCCTGCGGCAAGAAGCGCGCAGCTTCGCGAAAGGCGCTCGCCGGCGCGGGGGCGTCCTGGCCTCCCGGGGCGCCCGGCGCGGCGTCGGCGTTCGCAGACGGGGGGGGCGGGGGGGGCGGGGGCGTGCGCGCGGGGGCGGGCTCCCGCTTGCAGGCGATGAGGATGGCTGCGAGCAGTGCGGCGCGTCGGGTCATGAGGTGCAGGGTGATAGATCCCCCTCCATCCCCCTCGCAAGTAGCCGGTTGACCTACCGCTTCCTGCACAAACACCGGGCTGAAGCCCATGTGCGGAAGGGGACAGGAGCCCTGAAATCGTTGCATACTCACGCAAGGGCTTTCGAGGGCCCCGATGAGGTGCGCGGTGAATGCGTGGGAAATCTTGGTGGATCGAGGGGCATGGCGGTTGCACGGGAGTGCTCCCGTGCGTCGGTCTCCCGCCGAATTCGGATTTTCCCTGCTGGAGCTGATGGTCGTGGTGACGATCATCGCGGTGCTGTCGGCGTTGGTGTTGCCGTCGATGTCGCAGGCGATGCGGGAGCGCCACGCGCAGGAGGCGGCCATCGACGTGGCGGACCTGCTGCGCGAGGTGCGCGGTCGGGCGATGTACCGCGGTCGGGCGCAGACCGTGGCGATTCGTCAGGTGGGCACCACGATTCGGCTGGAGGCGTACGAGGGCACCGAGTCGTCGTGTCGTCTCTCGCGCTTTCGGCTCACGGCGGGCACGGGCTTTGTCGAGGCCGAGCAGATCGCGCTGCTCGACCTCGGCGGCGCGCAGTACGCGCGTGACTCCCTGACGTCGACCATCTCGATCCCGACGGGCACCACGTTTCTGCAGCTCTGTTACACGCCCATGGGCAATACGTTCTTCTCCACGACGGAGATCAGCATCCCGAGCACGCAGTGGAGCAACGACAGCAGCGCCGTGGGCTCCGGGGGCGCGTTTCAGATCGACGTGTTCCAGTCGCGCGGCGGGATCGACCAGGGCGTTCGTCGCCGGGTGCTCATCCCGCTGGGCGGCATCGCCCGCCTGAGGACGGTGTGATGCGCGTGCGCGGCACCACCACCCGGCGCGGCGAGGCCGGCTACACGCTCGTCGAGGTGCTGGCCTCGATGGCGGTGCTCGGCACGGGGCTGCTGGGCATCATCGCGCTGCAGGGCGCCGCGGTGACGGCGAATCAGCGCGCGCAAGAGCTCACCACCGCGACGAACGTCGCGCGACGCTGGCAGGAGCGGCTGCGACGCGACGGGATGCAGTGGACCAACCCCTCGCAGGAGAACGCCACCACCAACATCGGCAACACGTGGTACCTCCGCCCGCTGGCGACGGCGACGCAGACGACCTGGACGCTGCCGACGCAGCCCGGCGGCCTCGTGGCGGCGCTGGAGAGCACCGCGTCGGACTACTGGGGTAACGACGTCGACGTGACCTCGGCGAATGTCTATTTCTGCACGCACCTTCGCCTTACGCAGCTCATCCCCAACGAGCTGGTGCGCGCCGAGGTGCGGGTGTGGTGGTACCGCCACGGCGGCGTGCGACCGACGGAGTACGCCGGCTGCGGCACGGCCGCGCTGAACACCATGGGCGCCGACACCTCGAACGTCCACTGGGTGCACCTCACGCAGGTGATCGCGAGGCATCAGCAGTGAAGCGCCCGCGTCGACACCCCGCGCAGCGGGGCTACACCCTCGTCGAGCTCCTGATCGCGATGCTGATCACCAGCGTGACCGTGCTCGCGCTGTACCAGGTCTCGCGCTCGGCCACGGAGACCTTCAACCAGCAGCAGCGGGCGGCGGAGATGCAGCTCCGGCTGCGCTTCGCGATGGAGTCCCTGCGCGCGGACATCTCCCGGGCGGGCTTCATGATGTCGCCGAACAGCGCTACCGATATCCGGGTGTGCCCGCGCCCCACGGTGCCGCTGCAGGCCATCGAGGTCGTGCGCGATGCGTTGCCGGCGATCCCGCTCGCGACCGACAACGCCTTCGTGCGCCCGATGCGCCTGCGGATGTTGGGCAACTACACCTCCCTCGACGAGTACCGCGTCGCGGGGATCAACAGCACCACGGTCACCCTGCAGAACCAGACGCCCCAGTGGGCCGCGGTCGACAGCCTGGCGGAGATGCAGCGGATCTTCCTGGGGCCCATCAACGGCCGCCGCCTGCTGCGGATCACGAGCAACACTGGGAGCATTCAGTTCGTGCAGGTGACGGGGGTGACGTGGCAGGCGTCGAACGGCACCACGCTGCCGACGCTGACCGTGTCGCCGCCGCCGACGCTCATCGGCGAGGGGATGGGCATCGGGACGCAGTGCGGGGTGTCGGGCCTGGATGTCGGCGCCACCGTGTCGCCCATCATCATGGTTGAGTACGGCATCGACAGCCTCTTCAATGACACCGTGCAGCGCTCGCGGCATCGCGAGACCTACCCCTTGGACGACGCGGTGGCGGCGCGCAAGACCGACCTGGTGCGGCGGGAGTTCAACATCCAGCCGGACCTTGTCGAGAACGCTGGCGCGACCCGCGTGGTCGGGGAGTACGGCGTCGACCTCGACGTGGGCGTCGCGCTCGACGATGGCAACCCGGTGGGGAGCCCCACGGGCATGCCGGCGATGCGCACGCTGGGCTTCGGCGACACCGCGATCGAGACCCTCGCGGGCAGCGTCAACACGCTGGGCGCGACGACGGCGTTCCCGCAGCGGATCCGGTCGATCATCGTGCGGCTCTCGGTGCGCGACCGGGACCAGGACCCTTCCTTCGGCTGGGTGCCGCGCGTCGCGGCGACTGATCCGCTCACGCGCCTGCGGGTGTTCTCCGACCGCCCGGGCGCCGCCCGCGTGCGCACCGTGACCACCGAGGTCGCGCTCCCCAACCTCGCGCTCCGAAACCTGCGGTAGAGGGAGGCACCACGGTGAAGCACAGCATGCGCTCCCAGGTCTGGAACCGACGCCGCGACGAGCGAGGCGTGGCGATGTTCGTGGTGATGATGCTCGTGGTGATGGTGAGCGCCGCGGGGGTCTTCGTGGCGCGCTCGTCGGCGCTGGAGATCCGGTCGTCGGGCTTCGTTCGCATGGCGGGGCAGACTCACTACGTGACCGAGTCGGGCGCCGTGGCGGTTGTGGCGCAGATGCGCCGAGCCTGTCAGTCGTACTTCACCCAGCAGCTGCGCCAGCGCGCGCTGCTGGGGCTCATCCCGCAGGAGCAGTGCCCTCCGGTGCTCACCTCGCGGGGGAACATCACCCAGCCCTGTTACAACTTCGCGCTCACCGACTTCGACGCCATCACGTCGCCGAACACGGTGTTTCGCGCGGCCAGCGGCGCGGGCCTGAGCCGCACCGAGGGCTCCTTCGGAACGAGCTTCGTGCAGCCGATGTTCACGGTGCGCGTGACGGAGCTCGGGGCCGAGGTGATGCCGCAGCGCGGGATGGATGTCTCCGCGCACCAGCTATTCAGCATGCCGACACGCTTTCGCATCGAGGCGTTCGGCCGTACGTCCATGGACCCTACGGTCTTTGGCTCGGACCAGCTCGCGAACGCCGCAAGGAGCACGGAAGCGCTCCGCGCGGTGACGGTGATCCAATGCAACTGAGAAGGCCCAACGTGCTGCAACCCGGTCGAACCCTCTGGCGCTCCTCGAAGCTCGGCGCGGCGATGATGCTCGCGGCGGGTGTGGCGGTGATGTCGGCCGACGCGGTGGCGCAGACGCCCGACGTCCGTCTGATCCGCCCGAACCTGCTGATGCTGGTGGACACCTCGGGGTCCATGGAGTGGCGCACCAACACCCTCAACAGCGACTGCATCGGACGCGACGGCGGGGTCTGTAACCGGACCTCTGCCGGCGGCTCCATCTGCGGGGTCACGGCGCCCTTGGACGAGCGGCGAAACCGCTGGACCACGGCCATCGAGGTGCTCACCGGCACCATCGAGAACTTCTCGTGCCAGGAGCTCCCCCGCACGGACCCCTCGCAGTACGACTACCTGTATCCCATCTCGCACCACGTCCCGCTGTCCAATGGGGTGCCGCTGAACCAGGCGGGCGCGGTGCAGATCGGTGACGGCATCCTCGACGTGTACTCCGACCGGGTGCGCTTCGGGCTGATGACCTTCGACAACGACCAGAACACCGGCCTCGCGGCGTACAACGGCATGTACTCCTTCGGTGAGGACCAGACCTATCGCCCCAACGGCTGCCCTGACAGCACCGCGGTGAACCTCGGGGTGAAGCGCGAGTCGAGCGACAACAACGTCGCCGACATCGTCCCCGGGGGACTGGTCTCGATGGGCGCGCACGACCTCGACACCGCGGGCCTCGCGCTGCGGAACCGCATGGTGCAGGAGTCCCTCGTCGGCCGTCCGGCGGATGGCCCGACGCCCGCCCTGCCCGCGGTGCGCCCCTTCGGCGGCACGCCGATCGCGGCGATGCTCCACGACGCAGAGCAGTTCTGGGCGAGCCACACCGACGTGCGTAGCACCTCCATGGGCGGCGGCGGCGACCCCTACTTCCGCTGCCGCACGCGCGCGAACGTGCTCATCACCGACGGGCAGCCCAACATGGACTACCACCCGTTCTGCGTGGGCGGGCGCTGTCCGTACCCCGACGCCGACCAGACGGCGATGACCATGGCGATGAACGGCAGCAACGCGCCCAACGCGCGCACGTACGTCATCGCGTTCAACGCCAACGACACTCAGGCCACGGCGGCGCTGCAGCCCATCGCCGTCGCGGGCAACACCGCCCGGGTGTACTACGCCAACGATCGCCCGAGCTTCTCGGCCGCGCTGAGCACGGTCATCGACACGGTGACCGCGCTCAACTCCACGCGCACGCCGCCGGTGTTCTCCCAGCCCGGCACGAACGCGACGCCCTCGGGCTCGGTGCTCTATCAGTTCAACGCGGCGTTCAACGTCGCGCCGGGCCAGCCCTGGGCGGGCTCGCTGACGCGCACGCGATCCATCTGTCAGAGCATGTCGATGTCGGACCCCCCGACGCCGACCGAGGTGCTGCCCGACCAGTCCAACCGCGATGACTTCGCGTTCAACCTCCGCGCGTCGTCGCGCTCGGCGGCCGGGTGGGGTCCGCGCTACCTCTGGACCTGGCAGCCCACCGCGGCGACGAATGCGTCGGGCATGCAGACCCGGCTCTCAAGCGCGGTCACCGGCGCCGGCACGGCCACGGAGCTCACCGCGTCGATGCGCCCCGAGCTCTTCAATGCCGGGTCGATGTCGGAGCTCGGCCAGCTCCTGGGCTGGCTTCGCGGCGACACCGGGACGATCCGGCAGAATCGTCCCCTGGGAGACATCTATCACTCGGTGCCCCAGACCGTCCCCGCGCCCAACGTGGACCTTCCCGACCAGACCTTTCTCGCGTTCCGGCAGCGGCAGCTCCCGGTGGGGGGGCGCCGCGCGGCGGGCGCCACGGTCGGCACCCGCGAGCCCATGGTCTACGTGGGCACCAACGACGGCGTGCTGCACGCGTTCAACGCCGACACGGGCGAAGAGGCCTGGGGATTCGTTCCGCCCTACCTCGTCCCGCAGATTCGCACGGGGTACCCGAGCACCCGCATGATGGGCGTCGACGGTTCGCCCGTGGTCAAGGAGATCATGTTCGAGCGCTCCCCCACGACGCTCAACGACGACGCGGGCTGGCACTCGGTGCTCGTCGTCGGTCTGCGCAACGGCGGCGGCGCCTACGTGGGTCTGGACGTGACCGACCCGTACAACCCCACCTTCCTCTGGCAGTTCACCGACACCGACCTGCGCTCCGCCAGCGGCGCGCCGTCGATCGGCACCCTGTACTTCACCCCGCCCGGTCGCACCACGCCGGTGGAGCGCGCGGTGGCCTTCCTGCCCGGCGGCTCTGCGCCCCTCTCCACCACGCCCTGCGATTCGTCCACCAACCTTCGCCCGGCGCGCACGAACAACGTGCTCAGCGGGTGGTCGGGGATGCGCGGCGCGCGGCGCCCGAGCACCCGGTGCTGGCAGGGCTCCACCGGCCAGTGGCTTTATGTGGTGGACCTTCAGACCGGCCAACTCATTCGGAAGATCGGCGCCGGCACCGGGGGCGGGTCGCCGACCGGCTCTCCGCTCGTGGGCGCTCCGGCTCTGTACAACGGCGCCGCGGGCGCGGTCTCGACCCGGGCGTACGTCGGCGACGCCGACGGCACTCTCTGGCGCGCGGACTTCTCCAGCCGTGACCCCTCTCAGTGGTGGATGGTCGACGTGTACGACCTCTTCTGGGACAAGCCCTACAACGTCGGCCAGCCCATTGTGGAGAAGCCCGTGATCACCGTCGACAGCCAGGGGCGAACCCTCGTGGCCTTCGGCTCTGGCGACCCCGACCTCCTCGAAGGCACCCACGAGAACCGGGTCGCGTCGATCCTGGAGGCCGCGTCGGTGGACGGCAACGGCCTGGCC
>JBILLI010000173.1:0-12076 GCA_044376155.1 Polyangiales bacterium | reverse complement strand
CGCGAGGCGCCCTTCGCGCACGACGTGACCCTGGTGGTGCTCGACGGCACCTGGACCCTCGCGGCCAAGGTGATGAAGCAGAACCCGGCGCTGCAGTCCCTCCCCCGCGTGCGCTTCACCCCGCGGGAGCCGTCGCAGTACCGCATCCGTCGTGAGCCCGCGGAGCACTGCGTCGCGACCATCGAGGCGCTGGCCGAGGCCCTCGGGGTGCTCGAGGGCGACGAGGCCCGCATGCGCGCGCTCCTCGCGCCCTTCGTCGCCATGGTGGACCACCAGATCCGCTGCGCCGAGACCGCCACGCCCCGCCGTCGCGTGCGCAAGCACGGCCCGGCCCCGCGCCGCCCGCGCCCGCCTTCACCCCTCGACCTCGTCGACCCCGCGCGCGCGGTGCTCACGTATGGCGAGGCCAGCGCGTGGCCCCGCGGCACCGACGACCCGCCGGGCGACGAGCTGCTCCATCAGGTCGCGCTGCGCCCCGCCACGGGCGAGCGCTTCGAGGCCACCATCGCCCCGACGCGCGGGGTGGCGCCGAGCTTCTTTCACCACGCCGAGCTGCCCCGCGACGCGCTCGACGGCGCCCTCTCCCGCGAGGACTTCGCGCGGGCCTGGCGGGCCTTCGTGAGCCCCGACGACGTGCTGCTCACGTGGGGCGCGTATGCGACCGATCTCCTTGCCGCAGAAGGGCTTGTGCCCGGTGCGCGGGTCGACCTGCGGGTGGAGCAGGCGCGCCGCGCGCACGCGCGCCCGGGGGTGTTGGAGGAGCTCGCGCCGGGCTGTGCAGACGCGCCGCTGGGGCACGGCCGCGCGGGTCGACGGCTCGCCGCGCTGGAGAAGGTGTATGCGTCCCTGCGCGGGGATCAGCGCGCGGGGTAGCGTCGGTCGAGGTCGTCGATCACCGCGGCGCTCTCGTTCACCGTGCGCTGCGCGATCATCGCGTCGGCGTTGAACCACCCGAAGGCGCGCAGCGACGACGAGACATCGGTCGCGCCTCCCCGCAGCGAGAGGTCGTGGCGCGAGGTGTAGCGGTCGGCGGCGAAGCCCTCGGGGGTGACCCCGTGGGTGCGCCCGGCCTCGGCGAGGACGTAGGTCGCGAGGTGACAGCCCGCGCAGGGGAGCTGGTCGGGCACGTAGCGGTCGGGGTTGTCCACCCGGTGCAGCGAGGCGAGGGCGGCGTTGCGCGCCTCGGCCGACGCCCGCGCCGAAGCCGCCGCGCTGAGCACGGCGTTGTGGTTCTCGGGGGTGGCGCCCACCGGGGTGAGATCGTAGCGGTAGCCCTGGGCGTCATCGGTGCGAATCACCCGCTGGTTGCCGCGGCCGACGCCGACGATGTCCATGACCACGAAGGCCCCGTCGGTGCGCTCGACGCCGCCGAAGAACCAGACCTCCTGCACGGGCGGCGCGCGGAGAAAGAAGGTCATGCGGGTGAGCCGCTGCTCGCCGATGTGGCGCAGCACGAGCTCGCGCAGGGCCGCGCCCCAGGGGCCCATGACCCCCTGGGCGGCGAGGGCGGGGTTCACGTCGAGGGGGCCGTCGGTGAGCCCCGGCGCGAGCGCGCGCATGCGGCGCAGCGCGCCCACGACCTCGCCCATGGACGCGGTGTCGAGGCGGTAGAACACGTGCAGCGCGGAGTCGCGGGCGAGGCCGTCGTCGCGCAGGGGCTGCAGCACCAGGCGGATCTCGGGGTGGCAGTCGTCGCGCGGTCCGCCGCAGCCGTCGACGCGCAGGGAGAGCACCCGCATGCGGTCGTAGACGAGTCCCTCGGCGGGCACCACGGGGAAGTTCGGGATGAGGTCGTAGACCTTGCGCGGGAGCAGCACGCCGTGGGCGCCCTGGTCCGACGCGCGGAGGTAGCCCGGGGCGCTGAGGCTCGACGGGAGCGGGAACAACACCGAGACGTCGTTCATCCCGAGCGACGGCGGCGGCGGCGGCGCGTCGACGGGCGCGTCGCTCACATCGGTCACGTCGGTCGCCGCGGGGACGTCGCGCGCGGCCACGTTCGCCCCAGCATCGGGGGATGGCGTCGAGGAACCCCCGCACCCCGCCAACGCGACGAACACCATCGCGCATCGACTCCGCAGGGAGGCGCGGATCTTGAGAATCATCGGGGGGCGTATCGCCTCTCGGGAGGGAGGCGTCAAGGCGGGGGGAGCTCCCCATTGCCCACACTGCAGCTACACCTTCGCGATGCGCCGGCCGCGGCGTGCGAGAGGTGGACGACGCGGTTCGTGCCGCCGGCTCCGCCCGCACGGTCGGCCCTTCGGGCCTGTGCGGGCTGAACCCGGTGTCTGGGGTGACCGCCCCTTCGGGGCTGACAGCAGAGCGTCGCGCAGGGCGCGACGAAGAGGGTTTCAGGCGCGAGCGATGAGACATCCTCGCATCGCCGCCGAGGCCCCTCGATCACCTCCCGTGCGCGCAGCGCACGCGCCTTCGTGAGCCCCGAAGGGGCGGTCAATGCCAGACACCGGGTTCAGCCCGCACAGGCCCGAAGGGCCGATCGTGCGGGCGGAGCCGGCGGCACGAACCGCGTCGTTCACCTCTCGCACGCCGCGGCCGGCGCATCGCGAAGGTGTAGCTGCAGTGTGGGCAATGGCGAGCGGAGGGAGCGGAGGGCGCGGGCGCTGGGGAGCGCCCGGGGGGTCACTTCTTGGGGGCGACCTTCTCGTAGCGCTTGCGGAAGCGGTCCACGCGGCCGGCGGTGTCCATCATCTTCTGCTTGCCCGTGTAGAAGGGGTGGCAGGCGCCGCAGACTTCGGTGGAGAAGCTGCCGCGGGTGGTGCGGGTCTGCACCGAGTTGCCGCACGCGCAGGTGATGACGGAGACGGGGTACTCGGGGTGGATGCCTGACTTCATGGTGAACCTCTCGTGACGTGCGGTGGCTGTTCGGGCGCTGGGATCACACGCGCATCGGCGATCGGGGCCCGTTGGTACACCGCGAGGGGAGGGCGGTGGGTATCACCGTTCGGGAGGGCGCGCAACCGCAGCGCCGGGCGCTGTCGCCGTGGGGCTTGCGTCGTCGGGAGGGGTCTTGCGACACTCGCGTACGGGTGAATCCGCGGGGGTTGCGAGGAGCGGCCGTCGCGCGGAGGAGGGTGATGCGGTGGGAGCGGTGTCGTTCACAGGCGTCAAGGTGTTCTCGGCCACGCGCGCGAAGGATCGTGAGGAACTCGGCGAGGTGATCACCCGCTGGCTCCGGGGCACGCCGGGGGTCGAGGTGGTCGACAAGGTCGTCACGCAGAGCTCCGACCGGGAGTTTCACTGCCTGACGATCACCCTGTTCTACCGGGAGAATTCTACGGGGTGATGGTGCGGCGAAAGCTCTGGGTGGTGTTGCGCGCGGCGCGTCCGCAGGGGAGCTCGACGAAGATCCCGCTGTCGTTGATGTAGTAGTGCTGGTTGCGCGCGATCCCGAGCACGTACCACGCGGGGGAGCCCGTGAGGCGCCACGGGGACATGGTCGCGGTCATCCCCGGCGCGAGGTCGCTCACGAGGCTCTCGAGGTTCCAGTCGGTCATCAGCGTGGCGTTGTACCAGATGGAGATCACCTCCGTCGGCGACGCGTTGCGCACGGTGACGTCGAAGGAATTCGGCGGGACCGTGCGGCGCGTGACGGTCACGTCGAGGTGGCGCAGCACGTTGGCGCAGGGCAGCGACGCGACGAGCCCGCGGGTGCCGAGGTCCTCGCGGACCGCGGTGACGGGCGGGTCCATGGGCACGTCGAGGTCGGCGACGTCGCTCGCGACGGCCGCGTCGGTCACGTCGCGTCGCGCGGCGTCGAGGCCCGCGTCGAGGCCCACATCAACACCCCCATCCATGCGCGGAACGTCTTGCGCTGCAACAACATCGCTCACCCCCGGGACGTCTCCTGGGACGTCCCCCGGGGAGGTCACGTCGTCACCGCCGACCTCGGCCCCGTCGACGCGGGTGAGCGGGACGTCCACCAGGGCGCCGCAGGTGGCCGTGGCGCACGGGGGGGGGCGCTCGCTGCCGCAACCGAGGGGGAGGGAGAGGCCGAGGGCCAGCGCGGCGACGTGGCGGAAGGACAGGGAAAGCACGCTCCGCCCAGGATGCGGTCCATGCCCCTGCGGCGTCCAGCCCTCGGCGCGAAGGAACTCAGGGGGAGCTTTCCCTACCACCGTGATCGCGCCGCGTGCGCGCGAGGTTGACACCAGGGGACCGTCCACGCGACACACTCCGCGCCGCCGCGCGCACGACTCGACGCGGCGTTGGAGGTGCCTGTGATCGCGCGTCGCTCCCGACTGCTCCGTGTGCTCACCGCGTCTGCGGTGGTGACCTCGCTGGCCTGCTCTGCGAGCCAGAGCCGCAGCAACACCCCGAGCGGACAGGGAGCCCAGGGGCCCGTGCGGCTCTTCACCGACACGGACTTCATCACCGACGTGGCGGTCACCACGGAGAGCGTCTTCGTCGCGACGCACCGCGGGCTGCTGCGCTACCCCGCCGCCGGGGGCACCGCCGAGCGCATCTGGCGCGACGCCGGGCTGCCCGACGACGAGGTGCTCGCCGTGGCCACGTCCGAAGACGGCGCGAACCTCTGGGTCGCCACCACCGCGGGCGTGGGCCGCATCGTCGACGGGCGCTTTCGCCCGATGGGCACCGGGCAGCCCGACGTGGGGCGACCGACGACCCTGCTCGCGCACAACGACGAGGTGGTCCTCGGGGGCACGCGGGGCCTCGCGCGCTTCGACGGCACGCGCTGGTCGACCCTCACCGACCGCTTTCAGGTCACCAGCCTCGCCCGCGGCGGCGACCGCGTGTACGTGGGCACCGCGAGCAACGGCCTGTTGATCCTCGCCGCGGACTACACCTCCCTCGACGAGCACGGCGCCAACGCGGGCATCCCCGAGCAGCTGGTGCGCGACGTGGTGGCCCTGCCCAACGGCAAGGTGTGGTGCCTCGTGCAGTCGGCGACGGGCATGAAGCTCGCGCACTTCGACGGCCGTCGGTGGTTCGGGTACACCACCCGCGAGGCGGGGCGGGGCACCTGGCTCGCGCTGATGCCCTCGCGCGACAACGTCGCCGTGGTCACCTCCGCGGGCCTCTTCGACGTGGTGCTCGACCAGGGCGAGGACCTCGTCGGCACCGAGGCCGCATCCGAGGGCGGCGCGCGCACGATCGCGTTGCGCCCCACGGTGATCGAAGCGCTGCCGCCCATTGCTCCGCCCGCGCCGCCCGCGCCGCCGCCCCGTCGCGGACGTCGCCCCGCGCCCCCGCGCCGCCCGCCCGCGCGCCCCGCCGCCCGCGGCGGACACCTGCCCGTGTTCCTCCAGGTGGGCGGAGACGCCGGCGCCCCGGTGGCCCCTGCGCCCGCGCCCGCACCCGCTGCGACGCCTGCGCCCGCGCCCGCACCCACTGCGCCCGCTGCGACCCCCGCTGTGACCCCCGCACCCGCTGCGACGCCCGCGCCCGCGGCGACGCCCGCGGCGACGCCCGCGGCGACCCCTGCGCCGACCCCTGCGCCCACCCCGGCCGCGGTGACCACGGGTGATGGTGGGGCCGTGGCAGACGCGTCGGCGACGCCGGTCGCGGCCGACGCGGGGGCCCTCGCGGCGCCCGAGAACCTCGCGCCCATCCCCGTGCGGGAGATCCCCGCGCTGGCCTACCCCGTGGAGGCGACGCGGGGCGGACCCACCCTCGACGCGCCGACCTACGGTCTGGTGCGCGCCGCGGTGGAGATCTCTCCCGACGTGCTCCGCGCGGACGTCGTCGGGCGTGACCTCTTCGTCGCCCGGGTGGGCCTCGGGGTCTCGCGCCTCGCCGCCCGCACGGGTGTGGCCGCGGCGGACTTTCGCACCCACGACCTCGCGATGCAGCGCCGCGCGCTCAGCATCGCCACCGACGCGCGGAACAACGTCTGGCTCGTGGGCGAAGACGGCGGCCCGGTGCGCTACACCGGCGCGGCGTTCTCGCGCGTGGAGCTCGGCGACGCGCGGCTGCACCCGCTGATGTTCTGGTCCCGCGGGTCGACGGTGGTGAGCATCGCGCGGGTGGGCGACACCAACATGCTCCGGGGCTTCAGGCTCGACGGCGGCACCTGGCGCCGCGCCGTGGAAGGCCCCGTGGAGACCTACGGACCGGGCACCGTCGACGCGAAGTTCCTCGCGGTGGACAACAACGGTCGCTTCTGGGTCGGCCTGCGGGTGCTCCCGCCCCCGGGCGCGCCGGCCAGCGCGAGCGCGCGCGAGCTCGGCGTCGCGGTGCTCTCGCCCGACAGCCCCGTGGCCACGCAGTACAACTACAACGTCGCCGAGGGCGGCGGCGAGAACGGCGCCCGCCGCGCGCCCAGTGACCTCACCGCGGTGGACTTCGACAACGCGGGCAACGCGTGGTTCGCCTCGCCCGACGGCCTCGTGCGCATCAACGCCGAGGGCGTGGGGCGCTTCCGCGAGTCTGAGGGCGTGCGGGGCGACGTGGTCAACGACCTCGCCCGGGGCCTCGGTGATCGACTGTTCTTCTGCACCTCCGAGGGCCTCGGGGCGCGCCGCAACGATGCGTTCGAGTTCCCCATCACGGGCTCCAGCGCGATGCCGCGGCCCATCGCCCTCGCGGCCGACACGTCGGGGTATCTCTGGGGGGCGGGTCCGCGCGGGCTGTGGCGCTACGACGGGCAGAACTGGCAGCGCATCGGGCGCGCCCAGGGCCTCACGCAAGAGGAGTTCAACGACCTCGCCATCGACTCGCAGAACCGCGTGTGGCTCTCCACCGCCGAGGGGATCGTGCTCTACGACCCCGCCGTGCGACAGGAGTGACCCTCGTGCGTCGGGCCGCGCTCGCCGCCCTCACCGCGGCGCTGTCGTTCTCCGCGACGGCGCGCGGTGATGAAGGCGACGAGCTCCACGCCCTCGCCCACGAGTTGCTGCTCGGCGCCGACGAGTCCCTTCGCACCGCCCGCGCGGCGGTGTTCCCCTCGGAAGACACCGTCGCCGTGCGGGTGGAGGGCGACGTGCCCGCGGGCCTCGCGACGGCGCTCACCGGGGCGCTGCGCGACGCCCTCACCGCCCGCAACGAGCGCGTCACCGACGACGCGACGAACGCCCAGCGCGTGCTGCGGGTGAGCCTCTCCCGCGCGGCCACGAGCCTCACCGCGCGCACCTCGGCCCAACGGCTGCGCGCGGGCGCATGGGAGAGATTTCTGCGCGACCCGCCGAGCCCGCCCCCGACCGACGGACGTGCCGTGGACCTCCCCCTCAGCGCCTCGCTGCGCGCGCGCTTCGGGATGCCCTCACGCCCCCCGTGGCCCGCCGCGGGGACCGTACGAGTACGTACGATCCCGACGCCCTTTCGCGACGTCACCGCGCTCGCGCTGGGACGTCTCGGCGCGGTCCCGGCGCTCGCGCTGGCGACCACCGACACCCTGCGCGTGGCGCGCTTCGACGCCCGCACCCTCGCGTTCCTCCCGCAGACGTGGGCGCTGCACAGCGTGGGCGCCGCGGGCGCGCCGCCCCGGGAGCCCCTCGGGAGCATGACCTGGGACGCGCAGGGCCTTCGCGTGCGCACCAGCGCCCAGTCGCAGGCGGCGGCGCTGGCGGCCGAGGGAGAGGGCCTCGCGCGCGCGCTCCGCCCCGCGGGAGACCTCTGGCCCACGAGCGCAGGAGACCTTCGGGCAGACCCGTTGCGCGCGGCGGTGTCGTCTCCGCTCGACCCCGCGATGCGCGCGGCCTTCCCCGCGGCGCGGGGCAACGTGCGGGTGGACTGCGACGGTCTCGGCGGCTGCGCGGTGCGGGTCGACGGCGCGGTGCGGGCCACGCTGCAGAACGTCGCGCCGCCCGCGCTCCTCGAGGACCTCGACGAGGACGGCGCGGTGGAGGTGGTCCTCGCGAGCGCGACGTCGCCCGATGCGACGGACCGCGTGCGGGTGTTCACCCTGCGCGACGGGGCGCTGCAAGAGCGCGCGTCGATCACCACACCCGGGCCGGTGCTCGCGCTCGCCGCGGGAGAGACCCCCGAGGGCCGCGCGCTGGTCATCGCCGCGCGCGACCTCACCCGCGGCACCGTCACTCTGCTGCTCGGGCCGTGATGCTCGGAATCCGTCCGACAGCACGGCGGCGCGCTGAGCCGCGGATCCACGAAAACATCTGCCAATAAGGCAGTTCTCGCGGTTCGAAGCCCCCATCCCCGGCCCTTCCCCCGCCTCGGGGGAAGGGTGGAGAACCGCGGCCCCAGCCATGGTCCAAGCGTCGAAGAACGATCGCGAAACAAGGGCTTTGTGCCGAATGGACCATCTCGCCGCCAGGGGCTCTCCACCCTTCCCCCGAGGCGGGGGAAGGGCGTGGGGATGGGGGCCTCGAACCGCGAGTTCCCCAGGAGTTCAAGCCTGTTTCAGAGAGGTGTGCTGAGCGAGGCCATCACGCGCCGGTGAGCGCGCGGGCGGCGCGACAACACGACGGCATCTCGTCGCGCAGGGCGCGCACGGTGCGATCGAGCTTCTCGCGAAAGTCCGCCGCGGCGTCGATGACCACGCGGTGGGGATGTCCCTGCCACGCGTCGAGCAGCCGCGCGTCGAGGGCGAGGGCCTGCGCGGCCGTCTCCACCCGCAGGGGGTTGCGGTGGTTGTACCCGCCGCCGTCGCGCGGCGTGCGCAGGTGGATCACCGTGTCGTAGCGCGCCAGGGCCGCGTCGCGGGTGGTGCGCGCCTCGCGAAAGAACTCGTCGAGGTCCCCGGGCCAGTACGCCGTGCCGTCGAGCACGCCGCGGTCACACAGCACCAGCGCGGGGGAGCCGTCGCTCACGGCGAGGTGCTCGAGCTGCACCTGCACGTGGTAGATCGCGAGCTGCGCGGCGCGGCGCGCGCCCGGGGAGTCACGGCGCGGAAAGCCCCCGCCGTAGAGGATCCCTGCGGCCTCGGGCAGCACCACGACGTGCTCGCACAGAAAGCGCTGCACGAACTCCAGCACGGCGGTCTTGCCCGCGCCGGGGCCGCCCGTGATGACCACGCGTCGCGGGGGATGCGGGGCCTCGCCGCAGTCGCAGCCGACCCACATCAACGAAGCGCGTCGGCCTTGCGAAAGTACGTTCGCGCGTAGGCCAGGAGCTGACCGTCGGTGGGGTGGTCGATGGTCTCCACGGCCACGAGGCGCTTCTCCAGCTCGTGGTGATCCTTGTGCATCACCCGGATCAGCTCGAGCTTCGCGCTCCCCGGACCGACCACCAGGAACTCCTCGGCGTCCTTCACCGCGTCGATAACCGCGCGGAGGTACTCATGGTCCTCCGAGCGACGGCCCGAGACGGTGTGCTTGTTGTGCACGTGCCCGTGCTGGTGGCTGTGGAGATCAAGCTTCTCGATCTGGTCCTCGCCGACGAAGCGAAAGATCCGGGCCTCGCTGTGGTCGAGCCAGATGACTGCGTGGTGTGCGTTCATACTCGTCCCCCTTCGCAGGGACCGTTCCATGCCCGGGTCCCGCGAAGAACGCGGTGCACGCGGGTGAACGCCGTGCGGGCCGTGCACGGACTCACCCGGGGCGGTGCACTCCGTGCGCTCACGCAGCGATGGAGGGGCGTTCGGAGATTCCCACCACGGCCGCACGCACGGCGCGCGTGGGGGCGTCCCACCCCAGGGACTGCGCCGCGAAGCCCTGCGCGGTCTCCCGGGCGTCGTCGTTCTCCACGGCCTCGGTGAGGGCGGCGGACCAGCCCTGCCCTTGGGGGGGAAAGACCCCGAGGGCGCCGTGGTGCATCTGCGCGAAGGGGTGTGAGGCGAGGGAGCACACCCGCGCGCCGCTCATCACCGCAGACGCCCCGAGGGGGGTGTCGCGCACGCTCGCGACGGGGTCGAAGACACACTTCACCGCGCGGCACAGGCCTCGGAGTTCCGCGAAGGGGAGCGGGTCGACCCGGGCGATGTGGTCCGCGCGGACCGTGCGGGCGCCGCTGGTGGTGCCCACCCAGAGCACCGAGAAGTCACTGTCGCAGAGGGTGTTGAACGCCGCGTCGAGGCGCACCGCGCGGTCCCACGCGCGCAGCCGCGGGAGGGTCTGACGGATCAACGCCCGGGCCTCGTCGGGCGAGCGCTCGGCGAGGGCGAAGTGTCGCGCGAAGGCCACGTCCATGGGCTCGGGCAGGGCGAGGGTGCGGGCGCAGAGGTGCAGGGCGCGGGTGAAGGTGTCACCCGGCACGGCGTGGCGCAGCGCCCGGAGGTGCTCCTCGGGCGAGCGCCACGAGCCCACGAGCAGCACGTCCACGGGGCGCGGACCCCGCGGGGAGATCTCCGCGAGGGACTTTGGCGCGCCCCACAGCGGCGCGAGGGTGTAGGGGCCGACGTGCCACGAGAGCACCCCCGTGGGGGCGCCGTAGAGGGTGAACACCCCGGTCGCGTCTGGGGCCGTGGGGTCACCGAAGGGGGGATCCAGGGAGAGGGTGATGGCCGCCGGGGCGAACGCGGGGCGGGCGTCGCGCGGGCTCATCGAGAGGGTCGCGTCGGGGCGCCAGCGGGCGGGGGTGGGCGCGGGGTCGTGGGCGTCGGCCACGCGCACCTCGGCGCCGTCGTCGCGCAGGGCCTCGGCGAGCTCGCGCAGCACGCCGCGGTGGAGGTCGTCGCGGGCGGGGCCGTGCAGGGCGAGGAGGCGGGGCGGACTCATGGGCGCGATGAACGTCCCGCGGGGGGCGCGCGTGAGTTTCCGTCGTTGACCCTGCGGCGTGGGTGCTGGCAACATCCTCGGCCCCCAGTAGGAGGGGTCCATGTTCAAAGAAGCGCTGCGAGAGGTCGTCGACGGCACCGACGGGGGCGTAGCCGGGTTGCTCATGGGCTACGACGGCATCCCCGTCGACAGCTTCACCCGCGAAGACGCGGAGCTCGATGTGCAGACCGTGGGGATGGAGCTCTCGGGTGCGCTCAAGGAGATCCGTCGCGCGGCCGAGCAGCTCGACGCCGGGGGCGCCCGCGAGGTGGCGATCCAGGCCGAGAAGCTGCTCACCATCGTGCGGATGCTCAACAACGAGTACTTCGTGGCCCTCGCGATGAAGCCCGACGGGAACTACGGCAAGGGTCGCTTCCTGCTGCGCCTCGCCGCGCCCAAGCTCCTCGCCGCCCTCGAATGACCCCCCGCACCCTCGCGGTGCTCGTGCTCCACGGGCCGAACCTCAACCTCCTCGGGGTGCGAGAGCCCGAGCGCTACGGCGCGCGCACCCTCGATGAGATCAACGCCGAGCTCGTCGCCCGGGGCGCCTCGCAGGGGTGCGCGGTGGAGACCTTTCAGTCGAACCACGAGGGCGCCCTCATCGACCGTCTCCACGCCGCGCGGGGCGCGTGCGACGGGGTGGTGATCAACCCTGGCGGGCTCACGCACACCAGCGTGTGTCTCCGCGACGCGCTGCTTGCCGTGGCGATTCCCGCGGTGGAGTGCCACCTCACGAACATCGACGCGCGGGAGGGCTTTCGCCGACGCTCCCGCATCGCCGACATCTGCGTCGGGCGCGTGGCGGGCTTCGGCCCGTTGAGCTACCGCCTCGCCCTCGACGCGCTCATCGACCATCTGCACCGAAGGACCCCGTCTCCATGAAGCGATCCCCGTCGCCGACCTACGACCTCGAGGAGCTCAAGAAGCTCATGCGGGCGTTTCGGCGCTACGACCTCACCGAGCTTGAGATCCGCCAGGGCGACAGCGCCGTGGTGCTGAAGCGCGCGCCTGCCGGCGGGCGGGTGCGGGTGGAGCACCACGACGACGCCACCGTTGCCTTCCCGCTGCCCACCGCGGGCAAGGGCGAGGGGCGGTTCAGCAGCGTGGCCCCCGACGCGACCGACGCGGCCGACGAAGACTCCGACGCGACGTACATCACCTCGCCCCTCGTGGGGACCTTCTACCGCGCGCCCTCGCCCGAGGCGAAGAACTTCGTCGAAGTGGGCAGCACCGTGGGCGACGCCACCACCGTGTGCATCATCGAGGCGATGAAGCTGATGAACGAGATCCCCGCGGAGACCCGCGGGGTGATCGTCGAGGTGCTGGTGGAGAACGGCAAGCCCGTGGAGTTCGGCACGCGGCTCTTCAAGGTCCGGCGAGCGGGCTGACGGTGTTCCGCAAGGTCCTGATCGCGAACCGCGGCGAGATCGCGCTGCGGATCATTCGCG
>JBILLI010000846.1:0-3269 GCA_044376155.1 Polyangiales bacterium | reverse complement strand
CTCTCGCTCTTCGTGTTCAGCGTCTACGACCTCGTCGAGCACCGCGCGCTCACGCACGATGAGTCCCGGGCGGTGATCGGGCGCCTGGGGCTCACGGCCGTGCCGGTGGTGGAAGAGGGCGAGGTCTTCGCGCACGACCTCGCGTCGATCCTCGCGCTGGCCGAGGGGAAGTACCCGGGCACGAAGAACGAGCGTGAGGGGGTGGTGATCCGCCCGCGGGGCCCGATGCGCAGCGCCACGCTGGGCGGACGGATGTCGTTCAAGGCCATCTCCAACCGCTACCTGCTCGC
Source organism: Polyangiales bacterium (assembly GCA_044376155.1). Lineage (GTDB taxonomy): Bacteria > Myxococcota_A > Polyangia > Polyangiales > JAWKRB01. Next base: position 2,979 of record JBILLI010000846.1, on the reverse strand, counting down.
CGAGCGCGACGGCTGACGGTCACCCTCCGCGGGGCAGCGTGAGCGCGAAGGCGCTCCCCGACCCGGGCTCGCTCCGCGCGTCGAGCACGCCCCCGTGCTGCAGCACGATCTCGTGCGCGATGGCGAGGCCCAGGCCGTGACCGTCCGCGTGCGACGAGGCCCGGCGGGGCGCGCTCGGGTCGAGCAATCGCGCGAGGTCCCCCTTGGCCACGCCCTCGCCGGTGTCGCGGATGGTGAGGCGCACGCGGTCGTCGAGGTCCTCGGCGGCGAGGGTCACGCGGCCGCCCGCGGGGGTGTGGCGCAGGGCGTTCGACGTGAGGTTCGCCAGCGCGATGCCCACGCGCTCGGGGTCGACCTCCACCGCAGCGACGTCGCCGTCGAGCACCGTCAGCGTCACGCCCTTCTCCCGCGCGAGGGATCGATGGGCCTCGGCGCAGCGCTCCAGCAGCCGCCGCGGCTCCACCGCCACGCGCCGCGGAGCGCCGGCCTCGGACTCGATGCGCACGAGGTCCAACAGCTCGTCGACCAGCGCGCGGAGCCGTTCGGTGTCGTCGCGCGCGCTGGTGAGCACCTCGCGCTGGTCGTCGTTCAGCGGCCCCGTGGCGGGCTCCAGCAGCAGGTGCGTCGCCATGCGCAGCGAGGTCAGCGGCGTCTTGAACTCGCTGCTCACCGTCGCGACGATGTCGCTCTTGAGCGCGTCGATGCGACGCAGCCGGGTCACGTCCTCGGCCACCACGATCACCCGCCGGGCCGCGCCGTCGCCCTCGCGCAGCGGCGCCGCGCGCACGAGAAACCAGCGCTCACCCCAGCGCGTCGCGTCGGAGAGGCTCCGCGGGGCCAGCGACGCGCCCGTGGAGAGCACCTCGTCGCGCGCTGCCGCGAAGGCCGGAGGGAGTGCGATCTCGTTGCGCCGCAAGGCCTCTGCGTCACCCGCGGTGAGCCCGAAGGCGCGCGTGGCGGCGTCGTTGGCGAGGGCCACGCCCCCGCGGTCGTCGAGCACCACCACCGGGTCGAGCAGGCAGCGCATGGTGGCCTCCGAGAGCGCGCGGGCGTCGTGGAGTTCGCCGAGCGCGCTGTCGCGGTAGCTCCGCAGCGCGTCGCGCATGGCGGTGAGGGCGTCGGCGAGGGGGGTGAGCTCGCGCACGCCGGGGTCGGGCACGGGGCCGTCGAGGCGGCCTTCGGTGATGTCGCGGGCGACGTCGACGAAGCGACGTACCGGGCGGAGCACCACGAGGGGCACGCGCCAGGCGAGCCAGAGGGTGAGGGCGAGGGCCACCGCGGCGGCCAGGCCCGTGACGCGCGCGCCCCGCACCGAGAGGGCGCGGGCCTCGCGGTCGGCGCGCTCCATGTGGGCCTGGTTCATCCCGCGCACCCGGGCGAGCGTGGACTTGAGCGCCGCGAAGCGCGGGAGCAGCGTGCGAAAGTAGGCGTCGTGTCGCGTGGTCGGCGGGGCGGCGAGGGCGTCGTCGACCGCGCGCGTGTAGCCGTCGTAGCCCGCGCGGAGGGAGCTCACGAGCTCGCCCTCGCCGGGCAGGGTGATGTTCCCCGCCTCGACCGCGAGGGCGCGGACGAAGGCGTCGCGGTTCGCGCGCAGCATGGGTCGCGCGAGGTCGTCGCGGCCCGCGGCGGCGAACATCGCGGCGGAGTCCTGGCGCTCAAGCGCGTCGAGCATCTCGCCGCAGGCGATGACCGAGCGGTAGTTCTCGCGCAGGATGCGGTCCACCGCGCCGCCGAGGTCGTGCAGCGAGCGCAGCGCCACGGCGGACATGACCAGCAGCGCGGCGGCGATGAGCGCGAGCCCGAGGGTCAGACGCGCGCGGAGGGAATTGCTCATCGCAGGCCGTAGCGCTCGCGCTTGCGGTAGAGCGTCGAGGGGTCGACCCCGAGGGCCTTCGCGGCGGCGTCGAGGGTCGGGCAGCGCGCGAGCACCGCGGCGATGTGACGTCGCTCGGCCGACTCGAGGGTGTCGTCGCCGGGGTCGTCTGTTGGCGACGCGGGCGACGACGCGCGGAGCTCTTCGGGCAGCAGGTCGGGGGTGATCTCGGTGCCCTCGGCGAGGATCACCGCGCGCTCCAGCACGTTCGAGAGCTCGCGGAGGTTGCCCGGCCAGCGGTAGGCCAGGAGCGCGCGCATCGCGCTGGGGGAGAGAGACATCGGCTCACGTCGGTGCTGCGCCGCGAGGTCGTTGACCACCCCCTGCGCGAGGTCGGGGAGGTCTTCGACGCGCTCGCGCAGCGGGGGGAGGGTCACCGAGACCACGTTGAGTCGGTAGAAGAGGTCCTCGCGAAAGGTGCCGGCGGTGACGGCGCCGCGCAGGTCGCGGAGGGTCGCGGCGATGACCCGGGCGTCGCTGCGCCGCGGGTCGGTGTCGCCGACGCGCACGTACTCGCGCTCCTCCAAGAGCCGCAGGAGCTTGCCCTGGGCGCTGAGCGGGAGGTCGCCCACCTCGTCGAGAAAGAGTGATCCGCTGCCCGCGGCCTCGACGTGTCCGGCGCGGGCGCGGTCGGCGCCGGTGAACGCGCCGCGGGCGTGGCCGAAGAGCTCGCTCTCGATGAGCGACGCCGCCACCACCGCGCAGTTCACCGTCACGAAGGGCCGCTCGCGTCGCGGCGAGAGCGCGTGAACGTGGCGCGCGAGGTAGCCCTTGCCCGTGCCCGTCTCGCCGAGCAGCAGCACGGTCGCGTCGGTGGCCGCGGCGCGCTGGAGCAGCCCGAGGCAGCGCTGCATCGCGGGGCTGCGGGTCTCGAAGCGGGGGTGCACGCCGCGGCCCGCGCGCTTGAGCTCGTCGAGCTCGCGGCGCACCCGCGCGGCCCCGAGGACCTTCTCCACCGTGTGCAGCACCTGGGCGGGGGTGAAGGGCTTGGGGAGGTAGTCCGTGGCGCCCGCGCGCATCGCGTCGACGGCGCTGTCGATGGTGGCGTAGGCGGTCATCAAGGCCACCGCGGTGGAGGGCGCCTCGTGGGTCAGCGCGCGGAGCAC
>JBILLI010000847.1:0-3269 GCA_044376155.1 Polyangiales bacterium | reverse complement strand
AGCGGGAGGTCAGGGGCGGTTGCCGGTCACGCGGAACATCCCCGACGCGCCGTTGTACCCGCTGACCGTGAGGATGTGTCCGCCGGCGCCGTTGATCACGGCCGCGCGAATGGCCGCGCGGTCGGGCGCGCCGCGGCAGGTGGTGCTGCCCTGGTCGTCGTTGCACGCGGCCATCGCGGCGTTGCCCGCGGTGCCCTGGTACTGGATCAGGGTGTCGAAGGCCGTCATCGCGTCGCAGCTGTCGGCGGTGAGCGTGCCGCTGGTGCCGGGGCAGGTGAGCCAGGTGTAGATCCGCTCGGGCGAGGGCATGCGGCCCATGCCCGCGGGGCACGCGGGCACGCGCGACGAGCCGCCCACGGTGGTGCCCGTGAGGGTGAACGCGCCGCGGGTGACCGGACCGGTCTCGGCCCCCGACACCGGGCGGTGCTGCAGCGTGAGGCGCACGGCGCCGCTGTCGTTGCCCCCGTAGGTGGTCACCACCACGAGGTGCGTGCCCGCCTCGAGGATCGCCGCGGTCTGCGCGTGGGCGCCCCCGCAGGCGTCGTCGACGCAGGCCGTGGCCGCGCCGTCACACGCGCGCAAGAAGCCCACCTGGGTGTCGCCCTCGGAGCCGAAGCTGTCGGCGTAGACGTACTCGCGCTGCGCGAGGGTGAAGCGCCAGTACACGTCGCGGCCGACGCTGGAGCAGTGGGCGGTGTTGGCCTGGTGCGACGCGCCCGCGGTGGTGCCGGTGACGGTGGTGGACGCGCCCGCGGCGCCGAGGGTGATCGCCGTGGCGCTGGCGCAAACATCGTTGGCGGGTACGGCGACGCAGCGTCCCGCGGTGCACGACTGCCCGGTGGCGCAGGCGCGCCCGCAGGCGCCGCAGTCGCCCTCGTCGAACTGCGTCGACACGCAGGTGCCGCGGCAGTCGGTGAGCCCGGTGGCGCAGGCCGCGCCGAAGCGGAGGTTCACGGTCCACGCGCCCGCGGCGGTGGTGCCCTTGCCGTCGACGTAGAGGGTGTGCAGCCCCGCGCCCGAGGGCACGGTGGTGGTCAGGTTCGAGAGCACCCCGCACGCGTCGTCGTCGGTGTCGGCGGGGACCGCGGTGCCTCCGGGGCGCCGCAGCGCGAGCACGGAGTCGAACTGGGTGTTCGTGCCGCAGGTGGTGGCGTTCAGGCGGGTCGCGCGAAAGCTCGGGCAGGTGGTGAAGTAGACGAGGTCCTCGGCGCCGTTGGCGGCGTCGACGCGCGACGCGCCCGCGGTGAGGGTGCCCGAGACGGCGCGCGCGGCGGTGGAGGTGGCGTCGACCACCTGCGGCGCGCCCGCGCCCGAGACCGTGTGCATGAAGCGCAGGGGGATGGCCCCGGTGGCGCTCTGACAGCCCGACACCACGAGGAAGTACGTCCCCGCCGCGAGGCGCGCGTGCACCTGGCTCTGGAGCGTGTTGCAGGTGTCGTCGCTGCAGGTCTGCGCGCCGTTGGTCGCGGCCACGTTGGCGCCGCGCTCGTCTTGCAGAAAGAGCACGGTGTCGAAGGTCGCGCCGAAGGTGTCGGCGTAGACCACCTCGGGGGCGGCGAGGGTGAAGCGGTAGAACACGTCGCGCTGCGCGGTGGCGCCGCCGCAACGCGACACGCACGCCGTGGGGCCCGCGGTGTCGTTGCGCGCGTTCACGTTGGTCGCCATGACCGTCTGCGACGGGGACGTGAGGTCGATCACCGTCGCGTTGGCGCGGGTGTCGTTGGTCGGCGCGGCGGTGCCGGCGTCGGTGCGAGCTGCGTCGGGCCCGGCGTCGGCGCGCGGGACGTCCGTGGAGACCGCGACGTCGGTGCGAACGTCGGCGGTCGCGCCCGCGTCGGTGGGGCCCCCGGCGTCCATCGCGGCGCCCGCGTCCATCACGGAGATCACGTCGGCGCCCGCGGCCGCGTCGGTCGGGGTGGCCGCGTCGGTCTCGGTGACCACGTCGGTGCCCACGGCCGCGTCGGTCTCGGTGGCCGCGTCGGTCTCGGTGGCCGCGTCGGTCTCGGTGGCCGCGTCGGTCTCGGTGACCACGTCGGGCTTGGGCATCGCGTCGGGCGCGAGCGGCGCGTCGGTGACCACAGGCACGTCGGTGATCCCAGGCACGTCGGTGGCGACGGGGACATCCTTCGTGAAGACCACGTCGTCCATGACGGCGGTGTCGGCGCCCTCGGGGACGTCGTCGGTCGCGAGGGGGGCCGTCTCCTGGCCGCACCCGGCCAGCAGCGGGAGGAGAATGGCGCCGGGCAGCAGCCAGCGGCGAAGGGCGTCGGATCGCATCAAGGGGTTCACCTCGGAGCGCCCGAAGCTGGCGCTCCCATCGTGTCGGGTTCGTTCGCGGCTTCGTGCGCGGGTGGGCTCGTGGCGCGTCCCTAGCAGGGTTCGCGGGCATTGTCCGGATCCCGGCAGGGCCATCGAAGCGAGGCCCCCGCGCGCGTTCGACCGTGGCCCCAGGGCGCGGCAGGGCGCCGCGGGTCGCGGTATCGTCTCGCGCCGTGACCCCCCGACACCTCCGCGCGGCGCTGCTCTCCCTCGTCCTCGGCTGCACCGCGGCCCCAGCGACCTCGCCCGACGCCGGCCCCGTCGTCGCGCGCGATGCCACCCCGGGGGACGCACCCGACGCGAAGGCCACGCCCGAGTCCCTGGGGTGCAATCCCCTCGCGGTCGCGGGCGACTGCACCCTGCCCTTCCCCTCGGATCACTTCCTCGCCGCCGACCCCGCGCTCCCCGCGGGACGTCGCGTGGTGGTCCCCCCCGCGGCGCTCCCCCGCGACCGCCGGGGCAACCCCGTGAACCTCTACCGCGATCACCCCGCGGACGGCTTCAGCCACGGCACCCAGATCCTCGCGCGGCTCCCCCGCCCCATCGACCCCGCGGGCCTCGCCACCTACGACCCACGCACGCCCACCGCCTGGGATCGTTCGCGTGCCAACGAGTCCACCACCGTGCTGTTGGAGAGCGACACCGGGCGTCGCGTGCCCCACATCGCCGAGGTCGACCCCCGCGCCGAGGCGAGCCGCGCGGCGCTGGTGATCCGCCCCCTGGAGCGCCTGCGCAATCGCACGCGCTACGTCGTCGCGCTGCGCGACCTGCGCGGCCTCGACGGCGCCGCCATCGCCCCCACGCCGGGCTTCCTCGCCCTCCGCGACGGCACCGCCACGGGACCCATGGCCTCCCGCTTCGACGCCGAGGTCTTCCCGGTGCTCACCCGCGCGCAGGTGCCCCGCGCGTCGCTGCAGCTCGCGTGGGACTTCACCACGGGCTCACAGGAG
>JBILLI010000845.1:0-3275 GCA_044376155.1 Polyangiales bacterium | reverse complement strand
GAGATCGTGCAGCGCCTCGACGAGGAGTCCGAGCGCGCCTACGCCGAGCGCCAGGAGGAAGAGGCCCGCCGCGCCGAAGAGGAGCGCCTCGCCCACATCGAAGAGATGCGCACCGCCGACCCCGCGCGCCCCATGCAGGTGCGCTGGAGCCTCACCGACGGCTTCGCCCCCATGGACCCGGTGGACGCGCGAGAGATCAACGCCGACGTGCAGTCCGCGGTCCTCGCGTGGGTGCGCGAGCGCGACACCTGGGTGGCCGACCGCGGGCAGGTCGTGGGCGAGGCGACCCTCACGGTGTGGCCGCTGGCAGTGCCGTCTGGCGAAGAGCGCGTGCAGCGCGGCGGGCGCTTCAGCCCGATGCCCGCGCCCGCGAAGGGCTGAGCCATCCTTCGCCGCGCCGAAGCCCGTGCGCCGCAATCGTTGTTGCGCACGTGCAGGCGCGACGACACCACGCCGCACCTCACAACGAGAAGCGGGCCATCATCGTGACCTCGGCGGCTGCGGGCAGGCCGCCCTGCGAAGGATAGAGATCCGCCGCCGTCACGAAGCCCACGACGGGGAACTGGATCGTTCCCTGCAGGCGGGCCCCGGCAGCGACGGTGGGCAAGACCCGCAGCACCGCGCCTGCGCCGAGGGCGACGGAGGGGAGAAAGACGATCGTCGGGGTGCCGGCCTCGAAGACCGCCGCGACGTTGAGGTGGCGGTCGAAGTCGGTGTCGGTCGCGACCGAGATCACGCCGGCGTCGAAGGGGCCGGTGAGCTCGTAGCCGAAGCGCACGCGAAGTCCCGAAGCGTCGGCGAAGGCACCGCCGATGCCCACCCACGGACCGCCATGACCGAGGCGCAGCCCCTGCGCGAGGTCGAAGCGCACCACGTTGTCGCTGGCCGAGGTCAGCGTGGTGCGAAAATCCCCCGCGCTTCCCTCGGTGCGCCAGTCGCGCGGCCCACGGGATGAGCTCACGAAGCGCCACGACGAACCCACCCGCACCCGCACGGGCACGCCCTGGTCCGGCAGGCGGGCATCGCCGAGGTCGATGCGCACGTTCATCGCGTGGCCCTCGGCGGGACGCCCACGGTACAACAGCGGGTGCCGCGCCTGCCCCACGGGCACCGCGAGCCACGAAGAACCCACGAGGTTTCCGCGCAGCGCGACGTGCGCCAGAACCTCGACCACCGCCCCGGGCATCACCGTGACGTTCCGACAATGCCCGCTCGGCGCGTCTTGCAGGGGGATCGTCGGGAGCGACTCCCCGCACCTCGTCGTCACCCCCGCCGCCCCTTCGCCCGGGACCCACGCGCCCATCGTCACCACCTCCGCGGTGGGATTCTGCAAGCGATAGCGCAGGCGCGCATGGCAGACCTCCACGCCACTCCCCGCGCGACAATCAATCTCAACCTCGTGCAGCGTCGTCACCAACGGACCAGCCCGGGCGGTGCGGAGACCGTCGAGCACCACCAGCGTGTCGGGGTTGATGGGCGGCGTCGCCCAGACCACCCGGGGCATCAGCACCGCCCCGACCCACACCGCGCACCCACGCCACCCCTGCCCGCGCACGCCGCGAGCGGCAACTTCGCCGGGGCGTTTCGCACGCGCCCACAGCAACCCGCCCATGCGCCCTCTCACGCTCCCTCGTCGTCACGCAGGGCTCCGAGCGAGAACGCCATCGCCTCGTCCGCCGCAGCGAGCTCGGCCTGACGCAGCGCCCGCCAAGCCTGCGCGCGCCCCAGCAGCGCCCGCACGTCGCGCGGAGACAGGGCCAGCGCCCGGCTGAACTCGGTCACCGCGGGCTGCGCCATGCCCAGCTGCATGCTGGTCTCGCCCCGGGTGCGCCAGGCCAGCGCCGTGTCGGTCGCCACGGGCACGCGCGCGACCGCATCACGCGCCGGCTCGGGCGGCAGCGACGCGGCCGGCGACAGCCCCAGCGGTGCCCTCGGGGTCGCATCGAGACCCACCGTGCGGTCTGGCGAGGACCTCGAGAACAAGCGCACGAGCGCCTCCATGGCCTCGCGCCCCTCCGCGAAGCGCTGCCCGGCGTCGCGGTGCACGCAGCGCGCGAACCACGCGTCGAAGCCCGGGGGAAGACGCCGCGGGTCCACCTCCCCCGCCATTGCCCGCGCCGACGCCGGCTCCAGCGGCTGCATCAGCACCTCGGCGAGCAGCGCCGCCACCCCGCCGCGCTGCCGGGGCGTGCGCCAATAGGTGATCCCGCTGAGCATCCGAAAGGCCACCAGGCCCAGCGACCACACGTCTGCGCTCGCGCGCACGTGCGCGCCCAGCTCCGACTGCTCCGGCGCCATCCACAACGGCGAGCCTGCCATGGCGTCGACCGTCGCGTGCGTCTGGCCGTCGGCCAGCAGCCGGGCGATGCCGAAGTCCAGCACCCGAACCAACGGGGCGTCGTCGCGACGTTCCACCGACCGCGCGAGGAAGAGGTTTTCGGGCTTCACGTCAAGGTGCAGAACCCCAGCGCCGTGCGCGGCGCCGAACGCCTCCCCCAGCTGACGAAACACCCCGCGCGCCGCCGCCCACGGCAGCGCCCCCTCGCGCTTCAAGCGCGTGTCCAGCGACTCGCCCTCGAGTAGCTCCATCGTCAGCCACGGCGAGCGCGTCTCCGCGTCGACCCCCACGTCGTGAACCGCCACGATGTGCGGTGAGCCAATCGCGCTCGGCGCTCGCACCTCCACCCCGAAGCGCTCGGCCATGCCGTGGTGCGCGAAGACCTCCGGGCGCAACACCTTCAGCGCCAGCGCGCCCAGGGTGACGGTGTGACGCACTCGAAACACCCGTCCGAAGCCCCCCTCGCCCAGGGCGGCTTCCAACAGAAAGCGCTCGGCGAAGACATCGCCCGGCTCAAGCTCATCAACGTGCTTCCTGGCCACGAATTCACTCTATCTTCTGCGAATCCGACTGGCCACCCCCCCAACGCCGCATCCCCACATGGATCCGCTCACCAGCGACAGTCCAATGTCCCATGAAAATCAGGCAACAAAGAAACGGCCTCGCGCCTGACTCCGCCACCGCCCCGGGGTTCACCCCGAGGCGCGGGGCTCGCGGCTCGCTCGGATCGCGTCGGATGAGCTCGCGCCCTGGCGGGGTGAGGCGCGAGGCAAAAAAATACATCCATCAACCCACATGACCAACACCGCACAACACCTTAGCAGGGATCCGTACGCTGCGACGCATCGGCTTGAATTTAAGTGGCATCAACCGTCACGACGAACATCCCCCAAGGGATGCGCGATCTCGTGCGGCCACCGGTGGGGGTCGTCCGCCC